>NZ_JAQDBC010000041.1:0-20009 GCF_027681725.1 Caecibacter sp. AF58-12pH5A
AGTTCTGATACTCCCCTATAAAAATGGCTATTTATCAACTGTTTGTTGTGACATAGCCTATGAAAAAATTGAATTTACCATTCCGGGCCTGCGGGCTCTCCATTGGTGAATGTTTGTTTCTGAAATCAGACTTGGCAGGTTAGGACATATTTTGTCTTGATCTGCCATTTTTTTTGTAAGGGGGAATAGTTGGAATACATCAGTTTTTTTGATATAATATAGCATATCGTATAGTTGGGAGGAGAGATAGTGAGAGCACTTCGGTTTATTGCAGGGACGATTATTTTTTGTGCCATTATTTCAGTCGTATGTGTATCTGCGCCACTCGCATTTTTGACGAGTCCCTCAGGGCTTTTTTCTTTTTTGGCCTGGGCTATGGGAGGCTGTATCATTATCGTGCCTTGCCTCTTGGTATTGACGTATGCCTTGCGGGCCTTGGGCGTTGTGCGAAGCCTGTGTTTTTGGGAAATTGCCAGTGTGTGCGTGAGTATTATGTATGTATCTCGCCTATTTCAGTTTAATTCTGTGCTTACCCTGCATGTTTGGCCTGTGGTGATGATTGGGAGCGTAGGACTGGGGATTATACTGCTGGTTTATGGTAAGGTTAGGAAACGCAGGGAGCCATAATGACGGAAGCACGGGTTGCAGGGGCTGAGGCTGTTCACTTGTGGTTTTTGTCTTCAACCTCAAGCACCTTGCGGGCCCTTTCGCTAAAGTTGGAGAAGGCTTAGGATTGACAAATAATGATTTTTAGTTGATAATATAGGTAATTGGAGGCGATAACAATGCAGAAGATTATTGGCTTATATTTAAATGGCTGCCCGTATTGCAAGAATGCGCGGTTGTCGATAGAAGAATTGATCAAGGAAAATCCGGAATATGGGAAGGTTCCTGTTGAATGGTATGAAGAAACGGAGCATCCGGAAATTTCTAAGCAGTTTTCTTATTATTATGTGCCGTCTCTGTTTATTGGCCAGGAAAAGTTGTATGAAGCACAGCCTGGACAGAGCTACGATGAAATCAAGGCTCATGTAAAGGCGACATTTGATGCTGCTTTGAAGGCTTGATATACGAGTACAAGACCGTTGGCGTATAAGCGCTGGCGGTCTTTTTTTGATTATATTTCTTCCGCGCCGGAGTCGCCACCGTGTGCCTTAGCTGGTGTGGTATATCTTGTAGAATCTATAGTGAAATAGTATAATAAAAAGAGCTTTTTTATTTAGAAAGGATACCCTATATGGCAACTACAAATGATAAAATTATTCACTATACAGCAGATGAATTGATCCGTGTTTCCGTGGCTGTGACGCGGGGAATTACGCAGAAAGCGCGGGAGTGCCACAATTTGTCGCCTGTAGCAGCTGCAGCGTTAGGCCGGACCATGACCGGGGCGGCTCTTTTGGCAGGCGATTATAAGAGTCATGAAGGCGTGTCCTTGCGCTTTAGCGGCGGCGGCCCGCTGGGTGTCGTTCATGCCGATTGTTTCGATTCTCAGTATTTGCGGGGCTATGTAGATAATCCGATTGTCGATTTGCCACTCAAGGAAAATGGCAAGCTCGATGTCGGTACAGCTGTAGGCAGTGATGGCCAAGTGTCGGTCACGCGCTTTACACCTCAGGAAATGACGTATACGAGCCAGTCGGATATTGTTTCTGGCGAAATTGCTGAAGATTTAGCATATTATCTCCTTACATCCGAACAAGTTCCGTCGACAATCAGCTTAGGTGTTCTCGTAGACCGCGATTACTCCATTGCCGCATCAGGCGGTTTCCTCGTTCAGGCCTTGCCCGGTGCAAAGGATGAAGATTTGGCACGGGTAGAGAAGAATATTGCCGCTATCGGTCCGATCACGTCGTACCTGCACGAACACCAGGATGCAGAAGAGCTGGCCAGCCTCATTTACGGTGATATGCATTTCCACGAGCTGTACCGTATGCCTTTGTCGTGGCGCTGCACGTGTTCGAAGGAACGCATTGAAAATGTACTGTTATCCTTGCAGGAAGCAGATAAGGCAGAGCTCCTCAACGATCCGCAGGTTGAGATGACCTGCCATTACTGCAACAGTAAATATGTCATCAGCCACGATGAGCTGGTGGAACTTTTTAAGAAAAAGGAAAAGTAAAAGGAGTGATGATCCATGGGGGATATTGCCATTATCGGTGGTACAGGCCTTTGTGACCCCAAAATGTTGTCCCATGTGACGAGTGGACAAATGGAAAACTTCTACGGTACGATCCGCTTCACGCGCGGAACGTATAAGGGAAAAAATGTCATCTTTTTGGCACGGCACGGGAAATACCATTCCATTCCGCCCCATCTCATCAATTACCGGGCTAATATCTTGGGCCTGAAGAAATTGGGCGTCTCAGCCATCCTTTCGACGACGGCTGTAGGCGCTATCAATCCGGACGACCAGCCTAATGATTTTGTCCTGCCTAATCAGTTTATCGATTTTACGAGTCATTCCCGGCACGGTTCGTTCTTTGACGGTGGTATTAACGGCGTCGTACACGTAGACATGACGGAGCCTTTTTGCCCGACCTTGCGCGAAGCTGTTCTCGAGTCGGCGAGTGAATTGGGCTACGATGTGCACCCAACGGGGACCTACGTCTGTACAGAAGGACCGCGCTTTGAAACGCCGGCAGAAATCCGTATGTTTGGCATGCTGGGCGGCGATGTCGTTGGCATGACCTGCGTGCCTGAAGTTTGTCTGGCGCGAGAAGCGGAGATGTGTTACGCCACTATTTCCATCGTGACGAACTACGCCGCCGGGATTACAAAGCACCCTATGGAACACAAGGAAGTCGTCGAGCAGATGGAGCAAAATGCCGAACGGCTGCGCCGCCTCATTTTGCACACAGTAGAACTGTATGACGACCGGGATTGTATGTGCCGTCACACCTTGAAGGAATACGGAGGATTTACGATCTGATGGAGACCTTACGCTGGCAAGATCATACGTTATATTTGCTCGACCAGACGCAGCTGCCACTGACGGAAACGTACCTGACGTGCACGCACTGGCCTGCCGTAGCCGCTGCTATTCGCTGCCTGGCTGTACGGGGCGCGCCTGCTATCGGCGTGGCCGCTGCCTATGGTGCGGTCTTGGGGGCGCAGGAAATTGCCGGGGAAACGACGGACACCGCTGCTTTTGGTGAACGCTTCCTGGCTATTTGTGATGCGCTGGAAGGGACGCGGCCTACGGCAGTCAATTTGCATTGGGCGCTGGCACGTATGCGTGATGTAGCGGCTGCAGCCTTAAAAACAGGTGGCTGCACTGCCGTCGTAGGACGACTGGAAGCAGAAGCGATGCGCATTGATGAGGACGACAGGGAGATTAACCGCCGTATGGGCCAGTTTGGTGCTGCCGAGCTGGCACAGCTGGGCCGGCCGTTGACGCTCCTTACGCACTGCAACGCCGGCGCCTTGGCTACTGCTGCTTTTGGTACTGCCTTGGGTGTCGTCCGAGCCCTGCATGCACAGGGGCTGGTGCGCATGGTATACGCCGATGAAACGCGGCCCCTGTTGCAGGGAGCCCGCCTGACGACGACGGAACTGGCGGCTGATGGCATTCCCGTAACACTCATTACGGATAATATGGCTGCGTGGACGATGAAGACCAAGGGCATTGATGCCGTCATCGTCGGAGCTGACCGCATTGCTGCCAATGGTGATACGGCCAACAAGATTGGCACCTATGGCGTAGCATTGTTGGCAGCTGCCCACGGGATTCCCTTTTACGTCGCAGCACCTGTTTCCACCTTCGACCGGGCCTTAGAGGACGGGTCAGAGATTCCCATTGAGGAACGGGCAGGCGACGAAGTACGGCAGTGCGGTGGTCTCGCTACGGCCTTGCCGGAGGTGTCTGTCTTCAATCCGGCTTTCGATGTGACGCCGCACGAATATATTACAGCTATCGTGACGGAGCATGGCATCCTGCACCATCCGGACAGCCAGGCTCTGCATGAATTTTTTAGAAAAGAGGGTATATAATTTATGGAATCAATCATCCGCGATATCAAACTGGCCAAGAGCGGCCACGAAAAAATCAGCTGGGTCAATCATTATATGCCGGCCTTGAACGCCATTGGCGATACATTAAAGGCTGACCAGACGTTTAAAGGCAAAACCGTTGCCGTAAGCGTTCATCTTGAAGCGAAAACGGCTTATTTGGCCGAAGTATTGCACCGTGCCGGTGCCAAGGTTATCGTAACGGGCAGCAATCCCTTGTCTACCCAGGATGATGTGGCCGCGGCCCTCGTTGAAGATGGCCTGACGGTCTATGCAACTCATGCCTGCACAGATGAAGAATACTTTGGCTATCTCAATAAAGCACTCGATCATCATCCGGATATTATCATCGATGACGGCGGCGATCAGGTAAACCTCTTGCACACGACCCGGGCCGATGCCATGGAACACCTCCTGGGCGGCACGGAAGAAACGACAACCGGAGTCAATCGTCTGCATGGTCTCGATAAAGCAGGGCAATTAAAATTCCCTATGATTGCTGCTAACGATTCGTACTGCAAATACCTCTTTGATAACCGCTATGGCACAGGTCAGTCCACGTGGGATGGTATTATGCGTACGACGAACCTCACGGTCGTAGGCAAACGCGTCGTCATTGCCGGCTATGGCTGGTGTGGCCGCGGCTGCGCTATGCGGGCGAAAGGCTTGGGCGCTCACGTCATCGTTACGGAAGTAGACCCCATTAAGGCTATTGAAGCTGTTTTCGACGGCTTTGAAGTCATGACCATGGAAGAAGCTGCTAAAGTGGGCGATATTTTTGTTACCCTTACAGGCGACAAAGACGTCATCCGCAAGGAACATCTGGAAAAGATGCACGACGGCGTCATCTTGGCCAATGCCGGTCATTTCGACGTAGAAATCAATAAAAACGACCTGAACGATCTGGCTGTACGCCATTTCGAAGCCCGTCACAATATTGAAGGCTATGAACTGGCTGATGGCCGCATCCTGAATCTCCTGGCCGAAGGCCGCTTGGTTAACCTCGCTGCCGGCGATGGCCATCCGGCAGAAATTATGGACCTTTCCTTTGCCGTACAGGCTCTGGCTGCCAAATACATTCTCGACCATCACGCAGAATTGGGGAACCACGTCTATGTCCTGCCTCACGAAATCGATACGGAAATCGCCAAGATTAAACTGGAATCCATGGGCTACCATATCGATACGTTGAGCGAAGAACAGCGTCAATACCTGAATCTCGACTAAGGAGGCCGTCGCGTGAAGAAGTCGATTATCAAAAACGTAGGCCTCTATCAGGGCCACGTCATTAAAGAACACCAGAACATTGAAATTACAGACGACCGCATTAGCGGTTTTCCTACTGATAAAGACCTCCTGGACCGGGTCTATGACGAAACCCTCGACGGCCACGGTATGCTAGCTACGCCGGGCTTCGTCAATACACACAACCATATTGCCATGACAGTTTTCCGCAGCTACGCTGACGACATGAACCTCATGGATTGGCTGCAGACGAAAATCTGGCCAGCTGAAGATCACCTGGACAGTGACGTCGTCTATAACCAGACTATGCTGGGTATTGCCGAAATGATCCGTTGTGGTACGACGAGCTTTGCCGACATGTATTTCTTTATGGACGACACAGCCCGTGCTGTAGCGGAATCGGGGATCCGCGCCTGCCTCTCCCGCGGTATGACCGGCATTACGCCCAGTGCCGAAACAGCACTCAAGGAAAACCGCCAGCTTTTCCTTGACTGGCACAAAAAAGGGGATGGCCGTATTACGGTCATGCTGGGGCCGCACGCTCCCTATACGAACACGGCCGCCTATTTGCAGCGCGTCGTCGCCTTGGCCAAAGAGCTGGGGGCAGAAATCCACACGCATCTTTCGGAAACGAAGGGTGAAGTGGAAGAATGCCGCAAGAAATATGGCAAATCGCCGATTGCCTGGTTTGATGAACTGGGTCTCTTCGATACGGGCTGCCTGGCAGCACATTGTGTCTGGGTCGATGACGACGATTTGGACATTATGGCTCGCAAGCACGTCCGCGTGGCCCACAACCCGGGCAGTAACCTGAAGCTCGCCAGCGGCATCGCTCCTATTGGCAAGATGCTGGAAAAAGGCATCACCGTTGGCCTCGGCACGGATGGTGCATCGAGCAACAACAACCTGGACATTATGGAAGAAATGCACCTGGCAGCCCTCATTCATAAAGCCAATACGCTTGATCCACTGGTTATTCCTGCTGAAACGGCTGTCAACATGCTCACTGAAGGGGGCGCCAAGGCTCTGGGCTACACGGATATTGGCCGTCTGGAAACGGGTTATAAAGCCGATATTACCCTTATCGACCGCTCTGGCCTGCACTGGTATCCCCGAAACGACCAGATGTCCCTCCTGGCCTATGCAGCTAACAGCTTCGACGTCGATACTGTCCTGGTCAACGGCAAAATTCTCCTGAGAAACAAGGAATTTACGACCCTCGATATCGAAAAAATCAAACACGAAGCAGAACGGACGAAGAACAAGCTCTTTGCGTCCCTCTAAACACTTGATATAGGATAAAACCGAACCACAGCCTCTAGGATACAGGTTTGGTTTTAGTTTCCACAGAAAGGAACCCGGAAATCTGTGAATAAACCACTCATTGCCTTCGTTTGCACACATAATTCGTGTCGCAGCCAAATGGCTGAGGCTTTGTCCCACCACCTCGCAGGCGGCACCTGGATCAGTGTCTCTGCCGGTACCCATCCGGCCGGAGCCATCGATAAGGACGCTTGCCGGATCCTTAAAGATCGCTACAGCATCGACATGATAGCAGAAGGGCAGTACAGCAAAGCACTCACAGACCTGCCCGGCCATATCGACGGCGTCGTCACTATGGGCTGTGGTGTCCAGTGCCCATATGTACCGGCTGCCTGGCGGGAAGATTGGAACCTTCCTGATCCGACGGGCAAACCTGACGCTGACTATCTGGCCGTCATCGATGCCATTGTGCGGCATATCAGTGTCTTAAAGAAAAAATATAGCCAGACCTAACAAAAACATCCCAGCCTCACGCAGGCTGGGATGTTTTTGTTCCTTCAATAGAGTTCATCTGTACTGTTGGCCAGCTTTTGCTGTTCTTCCCGGATGTAGCGCTTGACCAGTTGCTGCAGGACGAAGTTTTGTTTTTGCCCCTTGCGATTTACGATTTCCGTAAATTGTTCTTTTATGCTGCGGGGGACACGCATGTTTAAGACGACTATCTTTTCCTCGTTATCCATTTGCTCGCTCCTTTTTCTCATCGATTTGGGGGCGTCATGGTTCGCCTAGGGCCGATTCGTTGATGATGTATTCACGAATAAGCCGTTCTAACACAGTGGACGGAACCTGGCCTTTATTCGTCGCCAGGGTGACGAATTTTTCGTGCAGCTGCGTAGGAATGCGGACGATGACAATGGTTTTCTTTTCTTCCATTTCTTTCGTTTGCTCCTTTTTGGCATGTAAAAAAAGCATTTTTTATATGTGATTATAGTAACATAAAGAAGCAAAAAATAGCAAAACGAATAACTAATAGATGGAGCTAAAAAAGCTTTGTTTGTGGTTCCGTGAATAAGGCATTATAGAAACTGCTAACGTATCCTGGCGTTGAAATGAGGAGCCTTTGGTTAATAGAATGATAGGAATAGGCAAGAGACATGAGAGAAATGATATACCGTACTACTTCTGAAAAGAGGTAAAATAGAGGCGTAAGGATATGTGAAAGGAGAGGTGATAGATGAGGAAAATATTGGTTTGTGCAATAGCTGCCGTGCTGGTATGGGGGACCGGCATGGTGGCTCCTGCAGGCGCAGCGGCTCCCAGCCAGCATCTGAAATTCGGCATTACCCGGCCTCAGGTTCGGGCCATTTCAGACGTCACCTACGCCCAGTATTTCGCTTGGCCGAAGACCTTCCTAAAGATGGACATCCTGCAGCCACAATTACAGCAGAAAATGCCGGCCGTCGTCTTCGTCACCGGCGGTGGCTTCGTGGCTTCGCCAAAAGAAAACTACCTGCAGCAGCGTGTGCATCTGGCAGAGGCGGGCTATTTCGTGGCCAGCGTAGAATACCGTGTCATTCCTAACGGTATTTTTCCGGATCCTGTCGTTGATGTCAAAGCAGCCATCCGCTATTTACGGGCCCATGCTGATGAATTCAACATCGACCCCAATCGTATTGCCGTTATGGGCGAGTCCGCTGGTGGCTATCTGGCCGCCATGGTAGGAACGACGAACGGCGATAGGGACTTTGACAAGGGCGATAATCTGGATCAGAGCAGCGACGTCCAGGCCGCCATTGACATTTATGGCCTGTCAGATCTCAGCAAGGTAGCTGCAGATTTCCCGAAGGAAGAGCAAAAGCGCCATGAATCACCGGCAGCGCTGCAAGCCTTATTCATCAACGGTACATCCTTTTCTGCCAAAGGTGGCGGCAGCGTCCAGGACCATCCGGAAGACGTGAAAGCAGCCAATCCCGTGACCTATATTTCACCAAAAACACCGCCGTTTCTGCTCATGCATGGGGATCACGACCAGGTTGTTTCGCCCAGTCAGACAGAACTTCTATATAATGCGTTACAAGAAAAAGGGATTCCTGCTACGCGCTATGTCGTAGAAGGAGCCGGTCATTCCGACCAGTACTGGGCGCAGCCGGAGGTTGAACAGGTGATTTTGGGTTTTCTGAATACAAATTTGAAGAATAAAAAATAAGGAGGAATCACACATGAAACACATGAAGCATATAGGCATCGTCGCCGCAAGCTTAGCAGCCGTCGTTGTATTTTTAGGGCAGCCTGCTCTGGCCCATGCTGCCACTGTACCCGTAGCAAATGTTGCAGCGGTCCAGACACAGAGAGAAGCTGGCAGCCTCGTAGCCGATAAAATCGCACTGAAGGAACTGGTCGATACCTTTTCTATCTTGGCCGATCAGAAGGATGGCATTGCCCAGGAACCGCTTTTCACCAAGGATGCCGTCGTAGAAAACTACTCCGATGGCAAGCTCATGACCTCCCTGAAAGGCCGGGAAAATATCGGCAAAGCCTTTGACGATTTCCTCAAGACCCAGGACGTCGTCTACCACATCAACGGCCAGCAGGTCGTAGACATCAAAGGCAATACGGCAACCGGCACGAGCTATTGCTACGTCGTACTGATCAGCACACAAAATGGCAAGCAGGTTAAACGCTCCGGCGGCGTTCGCTACCACGACGACTACGTCAAACAAGACGGGAAATGGCTGATTCAGAAACGAAAGGCCGATTTTGTCTGGACAGAATACAGTGATTTACAAAAATAGAGGGAGAATATGTATGAGAAAATCAAGAAATCTGGGAATCCTAGCGGCCGGTTTTGTCGCAGCACTGGTGCTCTTTGGCCAGCCTGTACCTGCCCATGCTGCAACTACGCAGGTAGCAGGGGCTGCGCAGCAGACTGTAGGGACAGCTAGAAGCACTACGGCCGGTCAGGGACTAACCGCCGCTATGCCAGGTCAGGCCGGCTTGGCAAAGACCGACGTGCCGGATCCGGCGGCTCTTCCTAAGACGGCCATGCCCGGTGCCTATCCTATGCCTGGGACGTACGAAATCAGCTTTAGCCATATCCGTTTAGGCTCAGCCACGCCTAATGCAGTCATCCACTATACTCTCGACGGCAGTGAGCCTACAAAAGACAGCCCCGTCTTTGATCCTGTAAAGGGCGCCATCCCCATCCTGGAATTTGGCGCCGGCGCCAATAATACGAAACAGACAGAAAAGACTGTCGTCGTCAAAGCCATAGCCTTATCGGCAGGCGCCGCACCTAGCGACGTAGCTACGCTGCGATACAATTTCGTCGTCAACCAGCCGGGATACTTCAGTTATGAAGTCCTCCACGAGGCTGCACCGGACACGCCGGCTCTGATCCGGATCTCCGACTACGCCCGTGTAAACATGTTCCTCGTAGTGGGCTCCAAACGGGCCTTGCTGATTGATAGCGGTCTCGATTCAAAAGGAGATTTGTATTCTCTCATAGTAAAGCTCACAGGCGGCCTCCCCTTTGATGTTATTTCTCTCCATGGCCACGGCGATCATGCAGCGCAGACACAAAACTTCTTAGACAAACACATCCGCGTCTATGTTCCGCACAAGGACCTCAGCTGGTTTGGTGACAAGATTCCGCAAGGTACGCTCGATCCTAAAGAAGGGGACACCTTCGATTTAGGCAATACCGTACTGACCGCCTATGCTGTACCGGGTCATACCGCGGGCAGCATGGTCCTCCTGGATCCCAAGACCGGCGATTTGTACACATCGGATTCGCTGGGCAGTAACGACCCCATTGGCCCCAATTCGGGACTCCTTGACGATGTCGGCATCGAATGCTCTTTGGACCGCTATTACACGGCGCTTGTTGACCTGAAGAAAAAAGTAAACGGCCGGGCTAAACGCATTTTCACAGGCCATAATCCTTTACCCTTAGATATGAAATATCTGGATAATGTAATCGCCACCGTGAAAAATGCCCTGGATAAAGGCGAAAGCGCCTTGGTTCCTTCCATCAGACCGCCGGAATCGACCTACGGCTCCACGACCATGTTCGCCTATGGCGACTACCGCGTCGATCCCAATAGCGTTGCCATCAACCCGAAATACCTCTACGCCAAAGATGCCGAAGCCAATCCGCCTAAGATCATCAAAGGCTATTTGAATCCCCAGGCCAGAGCCTATCCGAAACAGTAGAACTCCACAAGGGGACTTGCTGGTCACGAATGATATGCTAAAATGTGAAATAAAGAAAAGTCGTGTCCCTGCCATGCTCCTCTGCATACCTTTTGTAGGAGCATGGCACACCGTTTAGTTCTGAGACAGAAGAGGCGATGAGTGCTATGGAAACGAAGTTGTCTGCATACAGACAGGAAATGGCTGCAATTGTCAGTCGTCACATGAAGCGGGAAACGTGGATAGAAACGGCTGTCCCGTCGCTGTACTTCGTGCGGGAATTTTCTGCCAGTGAGCCAAGTCATATTTTCCAGAAGCCATCCCTTTGTATCATCCTGCAAGGGAAAAAGGAAATCTGTCTGGCTAAGGAACGCTTTCAATATGGCCCTTCAGAATATCTCATTTCCGCTGTAGGTCTGCCAGTTATCGGGCAGATTATGGAGGCTACCGAGACAGAGCCCTATATTTCCTTGAAACTGGAATTTACTATGAATCAAATCGTCGATTTGATTCATGATAAGTATCAGGAAAAACCAAAAAAGAAACAGGACAGGGCTATCTACGTCAGCCCCATTGAGGTGCCGCTCATGGATGCCATGGCACGCTTGGTACGTCTCGTGGATACGCCGGATAACATTGACATATTAGCGCCTATTTACATTAAAGAAATCCTCTATTACGTGCTCATAGGCCCGCACGGCCATGTGTTGCGGCAATTTGCCATGAAGGGCAGCACTGCCTGCCAGATTCAGGAAATCGTTCAGTACGTCATTACCCATTACAATGAGACTATCCGCGTAGAAGAACTGGCGGAAAAAGCAAAGGTCAGCGTGCCGACACTACATCGTCAATTTAAAGAAGTGACAGCCATGAGTCCGTTGCAGTTCCAAAAGAATTTACGCTTGCAGGAGGCTCGCCTCCTTTTGTTAAAGGGGACTGTAAATGCAACTGATGTGGCCTTTCAGGTCGGCTATGAGAGCCCGTCACAATTTAGTCGCGAGTACTCCCGGATGTTCGGCTACCCGCCTAAAGAGGACAGCAAGCGCTTGTTGGCAGAATATGTGTAAACATAGTTTGGCTGGCATTCTATATTGTGTTACATGTACCGGAGCCGACAAAAAGGACCCTGGCGGCATGCTTTCTCTACATGCTGCCAGGGTCCTCGTACGTTTTTACTCTTTTATAAACCAATCTTGCATAGCTTTTCTGTGGTCTTGAGGAATCTTAGTCATGGTCTGGCCATGGAGCCAGGCCAGTGTTTTTTCGTTAAGGTATTGCCGCATGCGGTCTTCTGCTTCGTTCATGACCGTGTGGATGAGGCATGGGCATTTCGTGTACGCGTCAGGCAGATTGTCCTGATCGAGGAGCAACTCCCGTTGCCGTATTTCGTCGCATTGGAAGAGGGGTGTTTTGCCCTCAATGGCTTCGACGACGTGCCAAAACGTGATGTCCTGCGGTGCTAAGGCCAGCTCGTAGCCACCGTTTACACCAGGCGCAGCCTTGACGATGCCGGCTTTGCGCAGTTTTGTAAAAAATTTTGCCAAATACGTTTCTGATACACCCTGATAGTGTGCCAGCTCGCGCACACCGACAGAATACCCTTCCGGCAGGTCTACCATGTAGAGCAGACAGTGCAGTGCATATTCCAGGCCTACTGAAAATTTCATAGGGGCAATCCCTCCTTATCTCTTTTATGATAAGGTATAAGTATGGCTATGGTCAACCTATTTTTTTATAATTACAGATATAAATTATCTGTATTCCGAATTGTCATTTGACGAAGTAAAGACTTTCCTGTATGATAATCACAGACAAAAAATATCCGCAATTAGGAGGGCCTTATCTATATGGCAATTTTAAATGATAAATTTCGCGCTGTTCTTACCCATGAAGGTGTAGTGACCGTTCTTTCCTGGGGCGTCACGGCAGAACCGCATTTGGTCAATACGTGGAACTCGTACCTCGAAATTATAGGTGATGACCGCATCCTTGTACCGGCCTTTGGTTACAGACAGACGGAAAAGAATGTAGCCGTCAATCCGAAGGTACAGCTTTCTGTAGGCTCTAAAGAGGTGGAAGGCTACAATGGCTACCAGGGTACAGGCTTTATCGTGGAAGGTACAGCCCGTTTCCTCAGCGAAGGGCCGGAGTTTGACCTGATGAAGAAGAAACTTGATTTTCCGAACCGCGTTATGGAAATCACCGTGACCAAGGCTACCCAAAAAATATAAGCTACGGCAAGCAGATGGACGCCGGCCTGCAAAACAGACTGGCGCCTTTTTTTACCTATTTTGCCGGACCTGTGAAAAAAGACAAATGCCTTATAATACAGGACGAAAAAAGTGAGTCAAAATTGTAACAATTCCGACATATTTGGCGATATGGCTTGTGGTATAATGGAAAAGATATTTTCCTTGTACCTTGCCAGTGTACAAGAGAAAGGAAACCCATTAGATGATCAATTGGAATTTGAAACGCAAAGCAGCAGTCTTAGTTTTCAGCCTCATGGCGATTTTACCGGCTGCCCAGGCCATTACACCGGAAGAATTAGTGTATGACCAGGTGAGTAAGTACGTCAGTGGCCAACAGGCTGCAGATATTTCCCGGGATATTTGCGATGCTGCGGCAACGTATCACGTAGACCCGGTCTTTGCGACGGCTGTCTTTACGACAGAAAGCCATTTTGACAATACGGCAGTTTCCGGCGTTGGCGCTATCGGCATTGCGCAGCTCATGCCAGATACGGCAGCGTATCTCAACGTCAATCCCTATAATGTACGGGAAAACATCTTTGGCGGCGTAAAATACCTGGGCCAGATGATGGATCGTTACAAGACGTGGGATAAGCCTTTTATGTATGCAGCGGCTGCGTATAATGCCGGTCCCGGAGCTGTAGACCGTGCCGGTGGTGTGCCTCATTATGCGGAAACCATGAACTACGTCCAGACTGTAGAAAATACACGCCAGGATATTTGGCGTATTGCCGGTATGCAGGCCAATACAGGCCGCATGGACGAAAGCCCCGTAGCGACGACTAAGGTTAATGCTCCTGTTTTCCCGGCCTTAAAGGAATGGCACGAAAACCAGGCTGCCAGTGCTGTGAGCCCCGGCGGCGTAACGGCAATGGCCCAGGAAAAGATCGGCGCGGCCAGCCACACGGAACACGTCCTCCAGCGTTCGGGAAAGACCAAAAATAACGACAACACGCACTTGACAAGCTTTGCCAAATAAGTAAAGTCCCTGCCGGCTCGCGAGAAGCGGGGACAGGCAAAAAACCTGATCTGCTTTGAGGGATCAGGTTTTTTTGTCGAATAGGGGGAGTAAATTTTCCCGTAGAAGAAAAAATACGGCGGAAATGCCAGGCCGGTCTGTCACATTGTCCCATAACATGATAAAATATACTAAGACAAACTGATGGAACTCGAATGGAGGCTATGACGATGAAAGAACGTTTAGATGAAATGCTTGTTGGCAAGAAAATGGAACCGCGCTATTTGGAATATAATTGGCGCGATATTATTCTGTATGCCTTGGCTGTTGGCGCGCACAGGGAAGATATTTCTTATACGTATGAAAAATTCCTGAAGGCCATTCCTACGTATGGTACCGTTCCGTATTGGGGCACTGTTAATGTACGGCCGTACCAGTGGATGCCCTTGCCGGCGTCTATGCTGGCCAATGACATTATTAAGCCGACCATTTCCTTCCTCAATATGGATCACGAAATCATTATGCACCGGCCTATTGACCCGATCAAAGGGACCTTCCAGTGGCAAGATGAAATTACGGATGTATATGATCGCGGTGAAGGCAAAGGCGCTGTCGTCAAGACGAAGATTGTCGTTCGTGACGAAGCAGGCCGTGATGTATGCACGAACTATTCGACGACGTTCTTCCACGAAGCCGGCGGCTTTGGTGGCGTACCGATGCCTAAAAGCTCCGTCGTCATTCCAGACCGCGAACCGGACGTAACCGTCGATGATTACATCAGCCCTGTACAGAACCTCTTGTACCGCCTTACAGGTGACACGAACCTGGTCCATGTCGATCCGGAATACACGCAGAAAATGGGCTTTGAAAAACCATTCATGCAGGGCCTGTGCTCCTTTGGCTTCTCGTGCCGCATGGCCATCAGCGCCCTCATTCCAGGGGAACCGGAACGGATGACCCGTATGGCTGCCCAGATGACGTCGGTTCTCTTCCCGGATACGCCAGTGCAGCTGCAGCTCTGGAAGATGAGCGACCATCAGGCGTACTTCAAATTCGTCAATAAGAATACGGGCAAAGCGGTCCTTAACCGGGGCGTCTTTGAATGGAAATAAGCTACTCGTACTTATGCTGCCTCACACTGCTGTGTGGGGCAGTTTTTTTTATGTGTCTTGCCTGTCCCCCTGCAAGACGGGCGTATAGGGCGCGTATGTACGCAGGGAGTGCTCAATACCCTGGACAAAGGTGGTCATGAGTTTTGTTATTTCCTGCGTGCGCAAATGAACCCAGCCCAGCTCCGACGTCTGCGTATCTCCGGATAGAGGCAGGGCCGTGATTTCATCGGGAATGATGCCGGGAATAATGTAGCCTGTACCGATATTGAAGCAGTCTGTGTGGGCAAGAATGTTGTTCGTCGTACCGCGGTCGTAGGAGTAGACGACTTTGGTATGATTTTTCAGGACGAAGAGTTCTTCCTGAGCGAGTGTATTCGTCCGGCTTCCCTGGGAGAAGATAAGCATGGGATAGGGGGACAGGTCCTCTGGGGCAATCGCCGTTTGCCGGGCCAGGGGATGGTCCTTACGCAGGAAAACATAGGGCTGTACGCTGGCTAAGGGGTGAAAGACGAGATCCCATTTGTCCAGGATTTGCCGCAAGTAGTGTTCGTTTTCCGGCGTCAGACAAATGACGCTGAGGATACTTTTTTTGAGGTATACGTCTTCCAGTGCTGTTATGGTTTCCGTCTCCTTCAGGGACAGGGAGAACGCTGTGGCATCGATGTGATTGAGGAACTGGACGAAGAAGTCGACGACAAAGGCATAGTGGTGACAGGAAATCTGAAATTCCAGGGGCTTCTTTTTTTTCGTATAATGATTATAAATTTCCTCTGTATCGGCCAGGACTTTTTCAGCCAGGTTGAGAAATTCAATTCCTTCACCGGTAAGGGACACACCAGAGCGTGAACGGTCGAAAATGGTAATGGACAGCTCGTCTTCCAGGTTACGGATGGCCTCCGACAAGGTAGGCTGGGAAATGTAGAGATTGACGGCGGCTTTATTCATGGAGCGGCAGCGGGCGACTTCTTTGACATAAATAAGTTGTTGTAGTTTCATGATAATTCCTCTTTTGGCTTAAAATAGGCAGCTTCATTATGTAAAATACTCTCATAACACGTCTTATCAGTCTTGATATAAATAAAGAAGAAGTAGAAATGTACAAGAAAAGATACATTCTATAGCTTTTATATATAATTAAAAACTATATTATTTCATAATAAAATTATATATAACACCTGATTTTCAATCGATGAGCGAGCCTAAACGCCGCTAAATAAAGGGATTTTAGCGAGAAATGGCAGGCTCTTGCGGTGCTTTTTGAAGAAAGGGGCATCTTGAAATTAGTTATAGCTATGATATATAATCATGTCATAGAAAAACAAGATTGATTTTAAGAATTGGAGGGTATGTACAATGGGAATGAAAATGATGACGATGGATGGTAATACAGCCGCGGCCTACGTGTCGTATGTCTTCACTGACGTGGCTGCCATTTACCCCATCACGCCGAGCTCGACCATGGCAGAAAAAATGGATGAATGGGCGACGAAGGGCGTCAAGAATATGTTTGGCCAGGTAGTTAAGGTACAGGAAATGCAGGCCGAAGGCGGCGCTGCCGGTGCCGTGCACGGTTCCCTCGTTTCCGGCGCTTTGACGACGACCTATACAGCATCACAGGGCCTCTTGCTCATGATTCCGAATATGTATAAAATCGCCGGCGAACTCCTGCCGGGTGTCTTCCACGTAGCTGCCCGGGCACTGGCGACGAATGCTATGTCTATCTTTGGTGATCAGCGCGACGTCATGGCCTGTCGCCAAACGGGCTTTGCTCTCTTGTGTGAAGCCAGCGTCCAGGAAGTCATGGACCTCTCGGCTGTCGCTCATTTGTCGGCCATCAAGGGCAGCGTACCGTTCCTCAATTTCTTCGACGGCTTCCGTACGTCTCACGAAATTCAAAAGATCGAAGCCTGGGATTACGACGATCTGGCTAAGCTGGTAGATATGGATGCTGTCAAAGCCTTCCGTGACCGCGGTTCGGCACCGGATCATCCGACACTGAAGGGCTCTCTGGAAAACAGTGACGTCTACTTCCAGCAGCAGGAAGTACAGAACAAGTACTATGAAGCCTTGCCGGATATTGTCGAAGAATACATGCAGAAGGTCTTTGAAATGACGGGCCGTGAATACCATCCCTTCACGTATTACGGCGCACCGGATGCGGAATACATGGTCATTGCCATGGGCTCCCTCTGCGATGCCACGAAGGAAACCGTCGATTACCTGAACGCCCACGGCGAAAAGACGGGCCTTCTTTCGGTACATCTCTACCGTCCCTTCTCGCTCAAGTATTTCTTCAAATACATTCCGGAAACGGTCAAAAAGATCGCCGTTCTGGACCGCACGAAGGAACAGGGCTCCCTGGCTGAACCGCTGTATCTGGATGTTACCCAGGCCTACAGCACGGTTGCCAACAAGCCGCTCATCGTCGGCGGCCGTGCCGGCTTAGGCGGTAAGGATACGACACCGACCCATATTCTCAGCGTCTTTGAAAACCTCAAACAGGATCAGCCGAAGGATCATTTCACGGTAGCCATCGTCGACGATGTAACGCATACGTCTTTGCCGGTTACGCAGGATATTGATACGACGCCGGCAGGCACGACGGCTTGCAAGTTCTGGGGCCTCGGCAGTGACGGTACAGTAGGAGCCAACAAGTCGGCTATCAAGATCATCGGTAACCATACGGATATGTACGCGCAGGCCTACTTTGCCTATGACTCGAAGAAATCCGGCGGTATTACCGTATCGCACTTGCGCTTTGGCAAGACACCGATTACAGCTTCGTACCTGATCAACAAGGCCAACTTCGTTTCGTGCTCCCAGCAGACGTACGTACAGAAATACGACGTTCTGGCAGGCATCAAAGAAGGCGGCACATTCCTCCTGAACACCATTTGGGATGCAGCGGGCCTCGAAGCCAACTTGCCGGCAGTGATGAAACGGACACTGGCACAGAAGCACATTAAATTCTACACGATCAATGCCGTAAAGATTGCCCAGGAAATCGGTTTGGGCGGCCGCTTCAACATGATCATGCAGTCAGCCTTCTTTAAGCTCGCCGATATCATTCCTGTAGAAGATGCCGTGAAATACCTGAAAGACGCAGTAGTCACGAACTATGGCAAGAAAGGCCAGAAAGTCGTCGACATGAACAATGCCGCCATCGATGAAGGCATTGCCCAAGTCGTTGCCGTCGACATTCCTGCCGCCTGGGCCAGTGCAGCCGATGCACCGCAGGCAGCACAGGATGTACCCGAATTCATTACGAAACTGCAGCAGCCCATTAACCGTCAGGAAGGGGATTCCCTCCCGGTCAGCGCCTTTGCCGGCCTGGAAGACGGTGCCTTCCCGCAGGGCACAGCAGCCTATGAAAAACGGGGCGTTGCTATTTTGGTACCGGAATGGCAGACTGAAAACTGCATTCAGTGCAACCAGTGCGCCATCGTTTGCCCCCATGCGGCAATCCGTCCTGTCCTCACGACAGATGAAGAATTGCAGCACGCACCGGCTGGCTTTGCCGCCAAAGACGCCGTCGGCGCCAAAGGCCTCCATTTCACTATGTCCGTCAGCGTCCTTGACTGCCTCGGCTGCGGCAGCTGTGCCGAAGTATGCCCGGCTCCGCAGAAAGCACTGGTCATGAAACCCTTTGGGACACAGGAAGAAAAAGCACCTCTCTGGGAATATGGCCAGAAAGTCGTTGCCGTCAAAGACAATCCGTTCAACAAGTTTACCGTCAAAGGCAGCCAGTTTGAAGAACCGCTCCTGGAATTCTCCGGTGCCTGCGCCGGCTGTGGCGAAACGCCCTATGCCAAACTCGTTACGCAGCTCTTTGGCGACCGCATGATGATTGCCAATGCCACAGGCTGCTCCTGCGTCTGGGCTGACAGCGTACCGTCTACGCCGTACACGACGAACAAAGACGGCCGGGGTCCGGCCTGGGGCAACAGCCTCTTTGAAGACAACGCCGAATATGGCCTGGGCATGTACCTCGGTGTACACCAGGTACGGGAAAAACTGGCCATGGACGTGTGGGAAGCCATCCAGCACAGCGACTTGTCCGCAGCAGACAAGGCCGTCCTGCAGGATTGGTATGACCATCGCGATGATACAGAAGGCACACGGGATCGCGCCGATAAGGCAACAGCCGTAGCAGCAGCGGCTAAAGATCACGATGCAGTGTGCCAGCGCATTTACGACCGTCGCGATTACCTCGTCAAACGGAGCCAGTGGCTCTTCGGCGGTGACGGCTGGGCTTATGATATTGGCTACGGCGGTCTCGACCACGTCCTGGCACAGGATGAAGACGTAAACGTCCTGGTCATGGATACGGAAGTGTACTCCAATACAGGCGGCCAGTCCTCCAAGGCTACGCCGACCAGCGCCGTTGCAAAATTTGCCGCCGGCGGCAAACGGACGAAGAAGAAGGATCTGGGCCGCATGGCTATGACCTACGGCTACGTCTACGTTGCCCAGGTAGCCCTCGGTGCCGATATGAACCAGTGCATCAAGGCCATCAAAGAAGCCGAAGCGTATAAGGGACCGTCTTTGGTCATTGCCTATGCACCGTGCATCAACCACGGCATCAAAGCCGGCATGGGCTTTAGCCAGAAGGAAGCAAAGAAGGCCGTAGAAAATGGCTACTGGCACCTCTATCGCTACAACCCGGACGACGAAGCAGCAGGGAAGAACGGCTTTACCCTCGATTCGAAGGATCCGAAGGGCGAACTGCGGGACTTCCTCATGGGCGAAGTACGCTATGCATCCTTGGAAAAGGTCTTCCCCGAAGCAGCTGAAGGCTTCTACGAACAGACGGAAAAAGATATGAAAGACCGCCTGGCATCGTATAAAGCACTGGCTGAACGTAAATAATCTCTCTAAATAATCACCACACTCCTTAAAAATAAAACACGCGCAAAAGGGGTTTGTCAAGTTAAGTGTGTAAGTTTTTTTAGGTATCATAAAAGAAGATGCGTTACC
>NZ_JAQDBC010000042.1:0-18997 GCF_027681725.1 Caecibacter sp. AF58-12pH5A
CGAGCCAGTGATCCTCATTCGTTTTTATAGGGGCGTTATTTCACAGCCCCTTTTTTCAGCTTCATAGCAGCTGCTACACATCAGCCTGTACCATAAACAGGGGAATCGAACGGAAGAGCAGCTTATAAGGTGGTGTATATACCTGTTCATTCAGGCGCGGCGTAATCCGGATGTGCGTAAAGCCCAAGGGCCCTAAATGAGTCCGGTCCCATTCAGGCCGGCTGTGGCTATGGAAAAATAAGGTTTCCTGAAAGGACGCCTCTGTAGCCGCATCACCGCTATACGTATCAACCGGGGGACCATACTTTTTCCGGTACGCCTCTTCATCCCGTGCGATGGCCTGCCGTTCCTCTTCACTCCTGCGATAATACCAGTTCGCATCAAAATACAAGAGGCGGCCGCTCGGTTTCAATACACGCCGCCATTCGGCAAAGGCCTTTTCCGGATCATAGAGAATCCACGTCACGTTACGGCTCACAAGATAATCAAAGGAATGGTCCGGAAAATCGAGGGCATGAATATCCTGTTGCAAAAAGCGGACTCTTACGCCTGCTTTTTTTGCATTCCCTGCTGCCGTTTCTACCATAGCTGCCGAACAATCTACACCTGTTACGTCCCAGCCGGCCTGCGCCATGAGGATAGAAAAAAAGCCCGGGCCCGTACCGATATCGAGCAGGGACCCCTGTTTCTGCGGTGCCTGAGCGAGCAGCAGGGATTGCCAGACCGCAGCCTGGGACTGAAGCTCTTCCTGTACGATGCCGTCGTAGCCGTCGGCACAAAAATCCCAGCGCTTGCCTACGGCACCGGCCTGATTTGATAATTCCATACGCATCTCCTACTTAATAAAGGTACTGATGGCTTTCTTCAAATTTTCCACAGCCTCCAGGTCGTTATCCCGCACGGCATCGACGATGCAGTGATCGATATGATCCCGCAGGATGACCTTGCCCACACTGACCAGGGCCGAATCGACAGCAGAAAGCTGGATCAGGATATCACTGCAGTCCCTGCCTTCATCGACCATGCGTTTAATGGCTTCTATGTGGCCGCTGATACGGGCCAGACGGTTCATGACCATGCGGGTCTGCGTATGGCTATGGTGATGTCCCAGTGTGTGCTCGTGGGCTATGCCTTGGGCATGCAGGGCAGCGTGGCGTGCTTCCGGCGCCAGATCCCCATCCAGCTCGCGTGTCGTTAAAGGCGGATACTGGTCATAAGGCATATCCAGCCGCTTCACTGCTTTTACAAAATAAAATTCGTCCGTATCCATGGCGACGACGATGGACAAGCCGGCACTGATCAACAGGTTAGCCAAAATATCCACAGGCGGCAGTACACCCGTATGCGGTTCTTCCAGTGCCTGTTTTTGCAGGCCGTTGACACGGCGGCGCGGCATATCGTGCATGAGCAGCAGCATGCCGCCCGGCTTGAGCGCTTCGGCCATCTTTTTAATAAATACTTCTTTATGGTGTGCTACGTGCGGATAAAAATTAAGACACACAACCGCATCATAGGTCTGGCTGGCCATCTTATACTTTAAAACATCCTTTTCTGTATACACAATGCCCTTTTTCGAGGCAAATTTTTCTTTTGCCTTGGCCAGCATTTGCCGCGAATAGTCCAGCTCTTCAATCCGCCCTTCCGGGCCTACAGCTTCTTGCAAATACGGTATCAATATACCGGTACCGCAGCCTACGTCGAGCACAGAGGCGCCCTTTGCAAGGCCGGACAAGTGCATAAGCGTACGCAGGATTTTCGGATTTTCTTTCCGGTCCCGGTCCCACGTTTCCGCATAGTTTTCAAAAAATACGTGCTCTTTATCCATATCTTTTCCCTACCGTTTTCCTATAGTCTCACTGTTTATGATACGGGTGTACGAGAAAACTGTCAATGGAAAGACCCTGGCCATTAATGAGCAGCCTGGTCGGCTGCCTCCTTACGGCCATGGAGACAAAAGAGAGGTGCCATATCATACTTCATGTCAGGCGAGGTATGGACGAAGGGACGAATATCCCGTGTATAGCCGCAGTTCTTGAAGCCAATGGACTCTACACAGCACAAATCCCATGCAGGACGGCACTCCTTACTGATCTGCAGCGCATCCTTCAGATCGTCACATTCGCGTAACAAGGCCATATCGATTGTATGATGCACGTTTTCTTCTTCCTCGGCAGCGGCCGTGAAATGTACCGGTCCATAGTTGGCATCAAAGTTAAGAAGCAAACCGCCGGGGCACAATACGCGGTACCATTCCGTATAGGCTGCCGTTACATCAGGCAGATTCCACGTCAGGTTGCGGGACAGGATAAGATCAAACTGATCGTCAGCAAAAGGCAGTGCCAGGGCATCGGCAACGCGAAAATCTACACTTGCACCGAAAGCAGCCGCATTGCGGCAGGCTTCTTCAATCATTCCGGTGGAAGAATCAACAGCCGTCACGGCATGACCACAGCGGGCCATGAGAATAGCCAGAAACCCCGGGCCGGTACCAATATCAAGAATCCGAAGCCGCCGGCCGGCTGGTAAAAACTGCTGAATATAGCGCTGCCACGCCAGGGCATCACTGCTGGCCAGTTCCTGCTGCCGTACGGAACTGAAAGCCCGGCTGCGCCGGTTCCAATAATCCTGAATCCATTCGTTAAGCTGTTCCATTGGTACTGCCTCCTCAAAACTCGCTATTTCTTTATCGTACTGAAGTCTTTAATAAAAGTATACCTAATCTGGTATAGCTGCGCTATCCCCTATGGGGGCATACACGTATGGAAAGAGAAATTATTTTTCTTTATTTTCTCCCTCCATCCCCCACCCAGGCTTATCATTTTTAGCCGCAATGCCGTATAATAACCATATGACTTACACGGGAAGGAGCTCCTCATTTATGGGAAAATATATAGGCAGGCGACTGCTGCAACTGATCCCCATCGTCTTTGGCGTAACCTTTATTTCCTTTTTGCTCATGCATCTGGCCGTAACCGATACGGTCGATGTGCTCTATGAACAGCAAAGCGGTGCCAATGCTGCAGCCGCCGCAGCGAAACGGGCCGCCCTGGGGCTGGATCAAGGGTTCTTTACACAATATTGCCATTGGCTTTGGCAGGTACTGCACGGCGATATGGGCCAGTCCTTCGTCACCAGTCTGCCCGTAAGTACTACCATGCTCAGCAAGCTGCCGGCCACACTGGAACTCATGCTCTTGGCTTTATTTCTGACTCTCCTCATCTCGTTGCCCTTAGGGACACTGGCGGCGATCCGTAAGGACAGTATCTGGGATCAGCTCTCACGGCTCTTATCCTTCACAGGCAATGCCCTGCCTGATTTTCTCTTTGCCCTTATTCTGTTATATTTCTTTGCTGTAAAGTGGCATTTCTTTTCTTTTCTCACGCCGACAGCTGACCGCTCACCCTTATTGCCGGCCCTGCCGCTGGCCTTCGCCATGACAGCTAAGTACTTGCGGCAAATCCGGGCGCTCCTCTTGGATGAATTGAGTAAAGAATACGTCCAGGCACTCCTCTGCCGGGGCCTGCCGTATCATTATGTACTCACGCACTATGTGTTCCGTGCCGTAGCAGCGCCGCTCTTGGCGCTCTTGGCCCTGTCGGCAGCGTCTCTGTTGGGTGGGTCAGCCATCGTCGAAACGATCTTCCTTTGGGATGGTGTAGGCAAACTCGCCGTCGATGCCATTATGCTGCGCGATTATCCCATAATCCAGGCCTATATGATTTGGATGTCTGCCCTGTACGTACTCTTTAACCTGGCCGCCGACATCATCTGCGCCTATGTGGACCCGCGCCTGACACTACGAAAGAAGGAGGATTGACCCATGGCGTCTCATAAAAGAAAAAAAATAACGCTGCTTCTGGGCCTCATCCTTTTAGGACTCATCGCTTCCTGCCTGGCCGAGTATATATTACCGTATTCGCCCTATGAACAGCACCTGTCCCTGGCTCTTCAGGGCCCAAGTTTCCGGCACTGGCTGGGAACGGATGTCTACGGCCGTGATCTGCTCGCCCGCACGCTGGCCGGGGCTAAACTGACTATCATTACGGCCCTTGCCGTGGCCCTCCTTTCAGCCCTCATTGGCTCCTGTATCGGTCTCTTTTGCGGCTACCGGCAGGGGAAGGCCGTAACCTGTCTGTTACGTCTGGCCGATATTTTCCTTTCCTTTCCAACCATGGTCTTTGCCATTGCCGTAGCGGGCATCCTCGGTGGCGGCACCTTCAATGCTGCCGCTGCCATCACGGCTGTCACGTGGCCCAAATACACGCGCCTCGTGCGCAATCTCGTCAGCCCCTTGCGCCAGGAATACTATATCGAAGCCGCCCAGATGAGCGGCTTTACGACAAGGCAAATTCTCTTTCAGCAGATCTTGCCGGAAGTAATCGGACCGGTCTTCATTACGGCCGCCCTCGATTTGGGCACGATCATTACGGAAATTGCCGGCCTTTCCTTCCTCGGTCTCGGCGCTGCGCCGCCGGCAGCAGAATGGGGCTCCATGATGAGCAGCTCCCGTCTCTACATGCAGACTGCCCCTTGGACGGTCTTTGTCCCTGGCGCAGCCATCGTTATTACAGTTGCCCTCTTCCAGCTGTTAGCCGATTCCTTGCGCGATTTCTTTGATACGAAGCTGGTGAGGTGAGACGATGAAACTAAAACAATTACTCGCCTTGCCCGTAGCCCTGCTTCTGGTCTTTTCCTTAAACGGCTGCGGCACCGTAACGGCGCCGACGGCAACGGGGAAGGTCTTTCATTACGGCACTATGGCCTATGGCCCGGCCATGCAAAATGCCAGTACGGACCCGCACGATACGTATTGCGGCTGGAGCACCGTCCGCTACGGTGTCGGCGAAACGCTCTTTAAATTCGACGACCAAATGGGCCTGCGTCCCTGGCTGGCCCGGTCTTACGAGCAGGTCGACGACTATACCATCAAAATCAAGCTCCGCGACGATGTCGTCTTTTCTAACGGCAAGAAGATGACCGGAGAGGCCGTCAAAGCCTGTCTGGAGGATCTTCTGGCCCGCAACGACCGGGCACCTCATGATCTGAAAATCGACGCGATTACGGCAGACGGCCAGACGCTCACTATCCGCTCCCGTGAGAAGATGCCGGACTTCATCAATTATCTGGCCGATCCTTATAGTGCTATTATCGACGTCGACGCCGGCATCCACGACCGTATTGCTATCGGCACCGGCCCGTACAAGGCCGTTCGCGTTGATGACCAGGGACTGCGCCTCGTAAAGAATGAAAACTATTGGGGCCCTGTAAAGCCCAAGCTGGACGAAGTCCTGGTCTACAGTATTCCCGACGGCAATACCCTCACCCTGGCGATGCAAAGCGGCGAGCTCGATGCCGTACAAGGCCTGCCCTATGCCAGCCTGCCGGCCTTTGAAAAGAATGCTGCCTATCGGATTCTTTCGTCACCTACAAGCCGCGTCTATCAGGCTGCCATGAACTATGATACACCGGCCCTAAAAGACCAGCGCGTGCGTCAGGCCATTTGTCTGGCCATTGACAAGAACAACTTCGTCTCCGTCCTCTTGCGGGGAAACGGCCTCGTCGCAGCCGGGCCGTTCCCGGATACGTTCCCCTTCGGCCAGGGCGTCCAAGGGCCGGCCTATGATCCGGAGCGGGCAAAGGAGCTCCTGCGTGAAGCAGGCTATACCCATACGGATAGTAACGGCTACGTGACCAAAGACGGCCAGCCCCTGACCCTCCGCTGGCTCACGTACACATCACGGCAGGAACTGCCCCTTTTAGCAGAATATGCCCAGGCCTCTCTAAAAAAGGTCGGCATCAAGGTGGACGTCAACGCTACGGATAACTACAAGGATTTCCTCAAGCGCGGCGCCTACGACATTTACGCCCAGGCCATCGTGACGGCACCGACAGGCGATCCGGGCTACTATTTCATGAGCAAGATCTATTCCGGCCAGCCTTACAACAACGGCCATTACAGCAGTCCCGTGTCTGATGCGCTCATCGATCGCCTGAACAATACCTTTGACCGGCAGGAACGGTTCCGCCTGGCCCGGGAAATAAGCCAGCAGATCGTCAACGACGATGCCCTTTTCTACGCATCGTTTCTCAAAATGAGCGTCGTCATGAAGAAGAATGTGACCGGCTTTGCGCCTCATCCGTGCGATTATTATGAAATCACACCGGAACTCGATATACACTAATAGAAGAACGAGGTATCTTTTATGGCTAATCCGACAGCCCCCCTCTTATCTGTCCGGGACCTGACCATCACGGCCGGCCAACGGCCCTTGATCCGTCACTGCTCGTGGCACGTACAGGCAGGGGAAATCCTAATTATCGTAGGAGAATCGGGCAGTGGCAAAACAACTTTATTGAAGACAGCCGCCGGTATTCCTGACCAGGATCTGGCCTGTACAGACGGCGAAATCACCTACGCAGACGTGCCCTTAAAAAGGCCGTCCGACTGGCAGGCCTTACGGGGCCGGGACATGCAGTATCTTTTCCAGGATGCCCTGTCTTCCTTCTGTCCCGTGCGCACGGTCTACGACCAGCTTTGGGATGCCGCCCGTTTTTCCGGTATGCCCAAAGACACGTTCGACCAGGTTCTCGCCGACCGGACAGCCGTTCTGTCCTTACACAGTGACGTCCTGAAGACGTGGCCCCAAAACCTTTCAGGCGGGATGATTCAGCGGGCAGAGCTGCTCTTTTCTCTCATTCAGCCGCCCCAGCTCCTCTTTGCCGACGAACCGACATCGGCAGTCGACAGCGTAACCCAGAAAAAAATAGCACAGGCCCTTTTACGCTTGCGCCGCCATCACCAGACCGCTATCGTCCTGGTCACCCACGACATCCGTTTGGCCGCCTTTTTGGCCGATACGCTGCTCATCCTGAAAGCAGGGGAAATCGTCGAGTATGGTCCGGCTGCCTCCGTTTTAGCGCAGCCCCGCTCAGAATACACACGAAAGTTGCTTACCTTATCAGGCCTCAAGGGAGGTGACATGCATGCTTCTGGAAATTAGAGACCTCGTAAAAGAGTATACCCATTCAGCCCGGCCCATCCGTGCCATCGACCACCTTTCTTTCTCTCTGACGGAAGGAGAAATTGCCGGTGTCTGTGGGGAAAGCGGCTCCGGAAAGAGCACCCTCATCCGCCTGATCTGTCAATTTACACAAGCCGATAGCGGGCAGATTGTCTTTGCAGGAAAGGACATTACCCATCTTTCCCAAAGCGAAAGGCGCGAATTGTACCGCCACATCCAGCTGGTCTTTCAAAATCCCTTCCGCTCCTTTCACCCACGCTTTACCTTAGAACACAGCGTCCGCGCCGGCCTTTATAACTACCACCTGGAGGTACCGGAAGAGCAGTTTCAAAGCCTGATCCGCGAAGTCCAGCTGACACCGGAAACATTGCGCCGCTATCCCCACCAGGTAAGCGGCGGTGAATGCCAGCGCGCCGCTATCCTGCGGGCCTTGTGCCTGCAGCCCCAGCTGCTCCTCTGCGACGAAGCGACGAGCGCTCTCGATGTGAGTACACGTCTGGAAATCGTCCGCCTCCTGCGGGAAACCTGCCGGCGCCATCACATTACCTGTCTCTTTATTACGCACGACCTGCGGCTGGCACAAATCCTCTGCGACCGCATCGTCATTCTTCACCAGGGCCGTCTCGTCGAAGAAGGCCCGGTTGCAGACTTATTTCAGCATCCGCAGGAGGCCTATACGAAAGAATTACTGGATTCTCTCTTATAGACCTGACCACCTTGCCCTGCAAAAAGAACGCCCGGAATACCGTTTGGTTTTCCGGGCGTTCTTTTACGCAATGATGAGTATGTTATTTTTCAGCTGCCAGTTTTTCCGGGACTGTTTCACTCGGATACCGTGGTGCGCCCCAGCGTTTTAAGGTCCACGAACAAAGGATGGGGCAAAGGATAGCCGTTACGATAACGGCAGCAGCGACCTGTACGGAAGCCAAGGCTGCCGCTTGTTCAAGGCCCGGTACGACGCTGGAAACAATCGTCGGCGTAGCAACGGCACTGCCAGCTACAGAGGCCAGACCGGCACCGGCATAACCGGGGCGGCGGAGAATGACTTTATCTGCCAAGGTCAGGAAGAAGCCGCCTACAGCAAAGGCTACGACGCCAAGGATGACACCGCCGACACCTGCCTGGAACATCATGGAAAGATTCAGGGATGAACCGACAGAAATCCCGACGAGAGGAATGAGTACCTTCGTGCCGCCTTTGAAATAGCCCCGAACGCCGGGCCAGATATTGCCCAGGATAATCCCCAAGATCATGGGGAACAGTGTCGCAAAAAGAGCCATGAGTGGAATATCAGAAGCTCCGGAAGCCCCGAGAGCCAGCATGGTCAGAAACGGGCCGTCCTTGATAGACAACAGGCTATACGCACCGAGGTCGATATCGTCGCCATATTCACTGGCAATGGCCAAATAAATAGAACCGTTTGAGCTCAAAAGGGCCGTAAAGACAGCCAGTGTAGAAATGCCCAGGATGCCGATACTTCCAAAGGTGGCACTGAAGAGCGTACCGATGGCATAGCCGACGATAAACTTCGTCACCAAGAGGACGCCGCCCCGTTTAAAGGCTGCCGGCGCTTCGTTGATCTTCAGCTGTGTCCCGGCAAAAAAGAGAACCGCTGCCGTCAGAGGTACGACGGCTGACTTAGAGAAAATGGCCGTCGTAAGGCTGCCAATCTTTACGAAGTCAGGGAACAGGGCATTGAAAATGATAGACAAAAACATAGGAATAATCATGGCTGCCGCAGGAATCTTGCGGAAAAGCAGGCAAGGAATTTCTCGTACGATATAATTCATTGTTCATTTCTCCTTCTATAAGTGCAAGAATAGCAATACATTGCCGGACAATTACGGCGTACACGTGTCAGTCAAAAACTTTTCCAGTGCTTCCGGATCATGTAAGAGGTGTTCCATTTTCCACTGGTCTAATTTTTCTTTTGCCTGTGCCTTAGCCAAGACAGGGGCTTGTTGTTCCTGAGGGATAATAACGACACCGTCCGCGTCGCCAAAGACAATGTCACCGGGCCGGACGAGAACGCCGCCGCATTGTACATCCTTTTGTACTTCCCCCAAAAAGACACGGGCCGGAATTCTCGGTACGATGCCTTTCACAAATACGGGGAAATCATTCTGGCTCAAGGCCAGGCTGTCGCGGGCACAGCCATCGATGACGATACCGGCAAGGCCCTTTTCCTTGGCAATGGCCACGACAATTTCGCCAAAAAACGCTACGTCTGTCGTACCGTTAGCGGCAATGACCAAAACGCTGCCCGGCGCAGCATCGCGCAAGGCCTGAAAGACGACGGCACAGTCATTTTGAACGATTTGTACCGTAAAAGCCGGCCCGGCCACACGCATATGGCGGTTCAAGGGCTGAATACAGCTGTCCATGGTCTGTAAGCCATGCATGGCATCGGACAGGGATGTAGAAGATACGTTGTCCCAATCTGTCTTTAAAAAAGTCATCATAAAGCCTCGCTTTTCTTTATTTTAAGGATACAGGATTTGTAAGGACACCGGTCACAGCCGACGCAGCAGCAACAGCCGGCGAGCTCAGGTACGTCTCGCTTTTCGTGCTCCCCAGGCGGCCCAGGAAGTTACGGTTATTCGTCCCTAGGAGTATTTCGCCATCAGACAGGAGACCGCCGCTGCGGCCTTCGCAGAGGGAACAATAGGGATGGGTGAACATGGCACCTGCTTCTACCAGCGTTTCCACGTAGCCTTTCGCAATGGCTTCCTTGAAGATACTCCGTGAAGCCGGCGTAATGAGGAGCTTCACGCCCGGAGCGATGTGCTTGCCCTTGAGGATTGCCGCAGCCATAGCCAAATCTTCGATACGGCCATTCGTGCAGGAGCCGATGAATACTTCATCGATGCGCATACCTTCAAGCTCCGACAGGGGTTTTACGTTATCTACGAAAGGATGGGCCGCAATATAGGGCACGAGCTCTTCTGCCTTATAGGTAAGGACCTTTTCGTAGACTGCGTCGTCATCGAAGTGAAGCCAGGCAATGTCAGCAAAGTCGACGCCGCTGTAGGCAGCCGTTTCTTTATTGGGTGCAAAGAGGCCAACCTTGGCGCCGCATTCGACGGCCATGTTGGAAATGGTGAGGCGTTCGTCAACAGTGAGTTTATCGACCGTCGTGCCGCAGAATTCGAGGGATTTATACGTACCACCGGCAGCGGTCAGATCGCCCAGGACGCGCAGGGCAATATCCTTTGAGGTCACACCTTGTGGCAGGTCGCCGTTGATTTCGATCTTAATGGCCGATGGCACGCGCAGCCACATTTCACCGGTGCCCAGGACAGCAGCCATTTCTGTATAGCCCACGCCGGTCGAGAAACAACTGACCGCACCGTACGTCGTCGTGTGCGAATCCGTCACGAAGACGACGTCACCCGGTTTGGCATAGCCTAGTTCCGGCATGAGCTGGTGGCAAATGCCATCGGCCACGTGGACCTGCTTGGCACCGAACTGTTCAGCAAAATCGTAGCCGTGCTTCATATGGTCCGCATCGAGGGGCAGGCACGTCGGGATGAGGTGATCGAACATGATGACCACTTTATCCTTATCCCAGACCTTGGTAAAACCCATTTCCTTGAATTTGCGATAGACGTTGGTTGTATAAATATCGTGAAACATGACGCAGTCCGGATGCGAAATGACGATATCGCCGGGCTTACAGTCTGCTACACCTGTATTATGAATGAGGATTTTTTCTGCTAATGTATGTCCCATCTTCTCCGCCTCCTACTGTTTTAGATGATTGAGCTTCTGCATATGCTTGACCAGGCCGCCGTCTTTGATGATCTCAAAGAGGTTGTCCGGCATGGAGGGAATGGCGTATTCCTTGCCGTTACAATAGATGCAGTGGTTGATTTCAACGCGTACGGTGTCGCCTTCTTCACAATGGTCGGGCAGATCCGGGCATTCGATGAGCAAGAGGCCGTTATTGATGGCATTGCGGAAGAAAATACGGGCAAAGGACTTGGCAATAATGCAGCTGATCTTAAGGGCACTCAAGCCTTCCGGCGCCTGTTCACGCGACGAGCCGCAGCCGAAGTTATTGCCGGCTACGATGATGTCGCCAGGCCGGATGGCTGCTGCCAGCTCCGGCCGGAGGGGTTCGAAAATGTGGGTCTTTACTTCATCCATCGTATCCAGCGTCAGCCACTGAGTAGGGATGATGATATCCGTATCGATATCGTCGCCCAGTTTCCATATTTTTCCTTCAAATACCTTTTCCATCGTCTTCTCCTCCTATGCCAGTACGCCCGTCACAGCCGCCTTGGCTGCGCTTACAGGCGATACGAGATATACGCTAGCTTCCTTGTCGCCACAGCAGCCGGCGTAGTTATACGAGCCGGTGGAAACCATGACTTCGCCTTTATCGAGCGTACCCTGGGCTTTGCCCCAACAGGCACTGCAGCCCTGATTCATGACGACGGCACCGCAATCGAGGAAGACATCGATAAGGCCTTCACGCAAGGCCTGGATGTAAATATCACTCGTAGCCGGAGCGACGAGGAGACGGACGCGGTACGCCACCTTTTGGCCGCGCAAAACGTCTGCTGCAGCGCGCAGGTCGGCGAGCTTGCCACCACGGCAGCCGCCGAGGAATACTTCATTGACCTTGATTCCCTGTGCAGCTGCCAGAGCCTGGACGTTTTCGAGAGCATCGGGCAGAGCCGTTACAGGACGGACATCGTCTAAGGAAAAGACTACATCTGCCGCAGCGGCTGTATCCATAAAGGCAGCGCTCAGGGCACCTGCTTCCTGCATGAGGTGGCACAAATCATAGCGCTGGTCCAGGCTCAGCGTACTGTCGCTATCCTGAAGGAGAACCAATTTTCCACGGACACCGGCCTTTTCAAGAGCCTGTACCAAAAGGAGGGCTGCATCCTGAGTCATCACGCTGTCTGACAGGGCGCCTTCGAGTGCTACGGTCAAAACCTGCGGTACCGTAACGGTCAGGGTACCTGTCTTCAGGACGTCCAGAAGGGCTGCATCGGTCACGGTCAGGCCCAGGACACCGGCAGCACCGAGGCCGGCTACGTGAGTACCTGTACCAACGACCAGCTGGCCAGGCTGTGCATAGTGCTCGATGTAGCGCAAGTAACCGACACCGCGGCATTTTTCCATAGAGAGGCCTTCTTTTACGGCCCAGTTAATAAGCTGGCGCTGGTTGGCGCCGACTTCAATCGTGCTGTTGGGCGTATCGTGATCGATCGTAACGAGGACCTTGCTTTTATCGTTCAAGGCCAGTTCCTGTACGGCTGTGATCAGTTCTGTATGTTCCCTGTCGGTGATGATGCAATAATCAACTGCCAGCTGACAGACATCACCTGCACTGTGGCTGCACAGTTCCTGCCATATAGATTTGTTCATCTTCTGTACACTCCTTTTTTCACATCTCTGGATTCTCTTGATGGCTATCATTATACGGATAATGTTTCAGCCTTGCTAATCCCTGGTCTCCTTTTCCTTTTTATTGAAATTTGTTTCAATAAAAAGTATATTATCTATATATGAAACATTTTTCCTGTTTTTATTTTCCGGTAAGGGCCGAATATGAGTATTTAAAACACCTAATCTTGCAAAATTAGAAGGAGAACGCCGTGAATGATGATAAATTAGCATTACATAAGCCCTTTCGTATTTGCGTCCTCGGCTATTCCCGCCTTACCCGTCTCTCCCGGGAAGTCGTTGCCGAACTGCCCAAAACGCCAGATCTTGAATATATTGTCTTCGATTCCTCCCTTGATGAACGGCAGGACGAATGTATTGTTACAGCCCGGCGCATGGGCTGCGAAGTCTTTGTTGCCGGGCCGGCAGCAGCCGTGCGCTTTTCTAACTACTACAGCTACCCCCTCGTTGCCTACCAGATCAAGGATATTGATTATTTACAGGCAATAAAAAAAGCCCTGGACCAGGGCTATACGCACATTGGTATTACGCGCTATCTCTATTCACCGGCAGCGAACCTTGACCTGTTCACGAACATTACGGGCGCTGCCTTGACGGAATTGATCTATGCAGAAATTCCCCAAATGTATGAAATTGCCAAACATTCCGATTGCGACGTCCTCATTGGCAATCAGATGACCCAGGAAGCAGCGGCTGCTGCAAAAAAACCGTCACTGCTCCTCTATGCCGACAATGAAACGATTCGCGAAGCCTGCCTTAAGGCCGGCGAACTCGCACGCAGTCTCTACACGACAAGGCGCAACCGGGCTATTGCCGAAGCCGTTCTGAGCAGTGCCCAATTAGGCATCATCGTCACCGATACAGGAGGGAACGTCGAATTTTTCAACGAAACGATGCAGAACTATACGGGTATTTCCCTTACAGAAGCAAGCGGGCGGCCTTTAGAAGGGCTCTTTCCCAACTTGCCCCTCAGGCAATTCATGAAAAGCCCGCTCATCCAAAACGACAGCTACCATTTGATTAATACGACGATGATGCGTTGTATCTTTCATAAAATCCGCGTAGGCCAACGGGACTGCGGCGTGCTCATGACCTTCCACCCTAATCCCCATAACCGCAAGAAGGACCGGGAGCAGCATACAGGCGTAGGCTCAGTCTATTATCTGGATAAGGTTACAGCCCATTCTCAGGCCATGAGCCGCGTCGTCAACCAGTGCAACCAGATTTCACCGGTTGCTTTCCCTACAGTCCTCCTAGGGCTAAGCGGTTCAGGCCGGGAAGAGCTCGCCCACTGCCTGCACAACGCGTCCTGGCGGGCTAAAAAGCCTTGCCTGACGCTGAACTGCGCGGCCATTGACGAAGAAAACGCCGTGCGCATTCTCTACGGCTACAATTACGGCAAAAATGCAACCGACGGGCTCCTCTTCAACGCCTCTGGTGGCAGTTTAATTATCAAGAATCTGGGCCTGGCCGGCCCACGGCTGCAGGAGATTCTCCTGCAGGCCCTGACGAAGCATCAGTTTTTCCAGCCCGGCATGAACGAGCCCATTACCTTCGATATTCTCTTCTTTCTCGTCGCCAATCCGGAAGAATACCGGCAAATCCGGCCGGACCTGCGCCGGGCCCTGGCCATTTTGCGCGTCACTGTACCGCCCTTATGTGAACGGCGTGAAGATATTTGCGATTTATTCAAAAGCTATGTATCCCAATTACTGCCTTCCAAGCAGGCCCAAAAGCTGACCCCGGAAATGGAACGGCTGCTCACCAGCTACAGGTATCCCGGCAACGTCATTGAGCTGCGGGCGATTAGTACGCGCTACGCCGTACTGCTGCAAAAAGCAGCCCATCAGACAGCACGCTACCGTTACAACCTGCTCCTCGACGCCATAGGCAGGCAAACCTTGCAGGACGATATTTATAGCCGCTACCCGGCGCTGATCCAGCGTCCCATTACCGATACGGCAGGCTTTCGTGCCGGCCTTGCTCTGTTGCACGACCTCTACGCCTACACCTACCAGGAGCTGGCAGATCAGCTCTCTTTGAGCCGCACGACGCTCTGGCGGCTCCTGCACGACAAGGTACCGGAAAAAGAAACGTGATCAATCCTTGGCCGGGCCTTGATGCTGCCGCTTCCACGCCTTAATACGCCGCAAGCGTTCGCCAAAATCTGCTTCTTCGCCCTTCGTACCGGGCCGGTAATATTCCCGTCCTGCCAGCGAATCAGGCAGGCACTGCATAGTGGTCAGTTTTTCTTTCGTGTCATGGGCATACTGGTAGTCTTTGCCATAGCCCAGGTCCTGCATGAGCTTGGTCACACCGTTACGAATAACCAGTGGCACCGGGTCAGCCAGCGTGCGGCGGGCATCGTGGCTGGCCTGGCCATAGGCCTTATAGAGAGCGTTGGATTTAGGTGCCAGGGCCATATATACGACAGCTTCTGTCAGGTGTATGGCACATTCGGGCATACCGATGAAATGGCAGGCCTCGTAGGCTGCAACGGCAATTTCCAGGGCTCGTGGATCTGCCAGGCCAATGTCTTCACTGGCAAAGCGCGTCACCCGGCGGGCTACATATAGGGGATCTTCCCCAGCCTCTAACATACGGGCCAGCCAGTACACGGCCGCATCAGGGTCGGAATTGCGCATAGACTTGTGCAGCGCCGAAATGATGTTGTAATGCTCCTCGCCGTTTTTATCGTAAAGCAGGGATTTTTGCGACGTGCACTGTGCCAGCAGGTCCGGTGTAATCACCGTCTTTTCGCCTTGTACCTCGCCGTTGAGAACGACCATCTCCAAGGTCGATAAGGCCGTCCGTGCATCGCCGTTGGCAAATTGGGCGATCTGCCGGATCAGGTCGTCGCTCATTTCAATCTGCTGCCCGCCAAAGCCTGCAGGACTCGTCAAGGCCCGTTTAAGCAGGACCGTAATATCTTCCGGCGTCAAGGGCTTTAAGACAAAGACCTTACAGCGTGACAAGAGGGCGCTGTTGATTTCAAAGGACGGGTTTTCCGTCGTCGCCCCAATGAGGATAATGCTGCCCTTTTCTACAAAGGGCAGAAAGGCATCCTGCTGGGCTTTATTGAAACGGTGTATTTCGTCGACAAAGACGATCGTCCGCTGGCCGGCCTGACGGTTTCGTTCGGCCCGTTCCATGACCGTACGGATTTCCTTAATCCCGCTCGTCACAGCCGAAAAATCAATGAAGACAGATTGCGTATGACCGGCAATAATCTGAGCCAGCGTCGTTTTGCCTACACCAGGCGGCCCCCAGAAAATCATCGAAGAAATGCGGTCCTGTTCAATCAATTTCGACAGGACTTTTCCTTTGCCCAGGAGATGCTGCTGGCCTACGAAGTCCTGCAGTGTTTTAGGGCGCAGGCGGCTGGCCAGGGGCTGTGGTACGGCTGAAGAAAACAGGGAATCTTCCTGCATGGTATTCACCTCGCAATAGGCTGTTACGGCAGATCTTCTGCCGTGCAGCTGGAAAACAGGATACCAATGTGGTAAGCTGTAACTATACTTTTCGTTATACTCATTATACCATTATTTACCTACTATGCCGTTTCCCCAAGGAGGCTGATGCATATGACACTCGACGCGCGTATCCGCAATTTGATTTTGGCCACAGCCAAAGACCATGTCAGTTTTTATCTCTACGATGAAGTAACTCTGGAAGACCGCATCCGGCGGCTTCGCTCGGCGTTTGCCCACGAACAGATTCTCTATTCCATCAAATGTAATCCCCATCGGGCTATTTTAAATAAGATATTTTCTTCCGGCATCGATGCCGACGCCGCCAGCCTGGGGGAAGTGTATGCCGCCAGCGATTGCGGCGTACCGTCGGACCATATTTTTTACTCAGCCCCCGGCAAAAGCCAATACAGCCTGGAACACGCCTTGGGCCAATGCATCCTCATTGCCGACAGCCTGCAGGAAATACAGCGCATTGAGGAACTGGCCGGAAAACGTAACATGAAGGTCACTATCGGCGTCCGCATCAACCCGGACTTCTCCTTTACCCGTGCTACCGGCAGTCCTTCCAAATTCGGCATTGATGAAAGAGAATTTCTCAACGCCCTGCCGCGGCTGAAACAGCTGCAGCACGTCATCATCATCGGCCTTCACACCCACATACGCAGTCAGGAACTGGACTGGCGGGTACTCTTTTCCTATTATGAAAACGTCTTTGCCCTGGCGGGACACATCCAGCTCGCGTTAGGGACACCACTCCTGTTCATTAACCTCGGCAGCGGTATCGGCATCCCCTATACGGCGACAGAACACGAAGTTGATATCGAGGCCCTGGCAAAAAAATTGGAACAGCTCCGGTTCCTGCGGCAGGACACGCTGGCTCAGGCCCGCGTGCTCATCGAAAGCGGCCGCTATTTAGCCGGTCCCTGTGGCTGGTACGTCACACACGTCGTCGATACGAAGACCTCCCACGGCAAGCGTATTGCCATTTTACAAAACACCTTAAACGGCTTCCTGCGCCCGTGCCTGGAACAATTCATCACACAAATTGCCCCGGCGGCAGCACCTCGGGAACCACTTTTCTATAAGAATGGCTCGACAACCTTCTATGTTCTGAACGAAGAAACAGAAACAGAAGAGGTAACGCTGTACGGCAATCTCTGCACCGCTGCCGACCTCATTGCTAAAGACATGGTCCTGCCCCGCCTCACCTGTGGCGACGTCATCGTCTTTCCCCAGGCCGGGGCCTACAGTGCCAGCCTGACACCATTCCAGTTTTCTTCACAAGTACCACCGGCAGAAATATATTGCCGCCGCGAAGGATAAGACAAACACTAATCATTTAAATACGGCAAAAAATAAACCTGCATCGGCCCTATGATGCAGGTTTATTTATGTACGATATGCAGGCTCTTATGCCGCTTCTGATACGATCTGTGGTTTCGGCACAATGGCCTTATAAATAAGGCCTACGAGAATTCCCGCGATGAGGAAGGGAATCCAATCCATCCCCAGGGAATGGAACGGCAGCATAGCAAACACCGTATCAATCGGACCGAGGGGGATCTTAGCCGTCTCAAGCCCTGTAATCAGAGCCGGTACAAAAGTAAATGCCGTAGAGGAAACCCAGACACACCGGCGGCCACCAAAGAAATTGTGTGTAAAGGTAAGGATAATATTAGAAACAACGAGGGGATACAAGAACATGAGCACCGGTATGGCCGCTGCAATAATCGTTTTCAAGCCTACCGTAGCAACGGCGAAAGAAAGAACCGTAAAAATTGTAGCATAATTCTTAAAACTCGTGCCGCCAATCAGCTGATGGAAATAGGCCGCACAGGACGTGACCAGACCAATAGCCGTAGAGAGACAGGCCAGCAATACGATGACTGCCAACAAGAGAGCGCCGCCATAGCCGAAGAGAATTTGGGCGCTCAGAGAAAGGACCGGTGCGCCTGTTTCCTGCAGGCCAATAGTCTGCACAGACTGGGCCCCCAGGTAGGCAACGAAAATATAGACAAATGCCAAGAGGCTGACAGCGATAAGGCCGGCCTTAAACACTTCCCGCGTCACTTCCTGCTGTGTAGCGGCTCCGTCTTCTTTGACAAATTCAATTACCAGAATGGCAAAAACAAAGGAACCAATAGCATCTAGTGTATTATATCCGTCAAGAGCCCCCTGGGAAAGAGCTGTAATTCCCGTAGCGTATGCTGCCAGAGGTGTTTGCGGCACACCCATAGGCGTAACGAATGATTTGATAATCAGGGCCAGAATCGTCAATAACAGCATGGGCGTAAGAATCTTGCCAATCCGGTCAACCAGTTTGGCCGGGTTGATTGACAACCACCACGTAATGATGAAAAACAAGACGAGAAAAGCCCACATAACCGGTTCACTGCCACCGTTATCGAGCAACGGCCGCACGGCAATTTCATAAGAAACAGTTCCTGTCCGGGGAATACAGAAAGCCGGTCCAATAGCAATGTAGCAAATAACGGTAAAGAAAACAGCATATTTCTTGCCAATCCGGCCGGTCAATTCCTGCAAATTACTACATCCCGAATAGCCCATGGCCAGTACACCCAATAAAGGCATACCGACACCGGTGATAATGAAGCCGGCAACAGCATACCAGACATTTGTACCGGAAGCCTGCCCCATCGAAGCCGGGAAAATCAAGTTGCCTGCCCCGAAAAACAGGGCAAAAAGCATAAGTCCAATCGCCATCGTTCGGTTGCCTTTATTTTTACTCATTTTCTTTCCCTCCTTACATATACTCCACAATACATTCCGTTTTTCTGAAGCAACGCTTCTTAAGTAAATTGTTTCAGCTATTTACTTTTATAATGTATGGTTTTATTGATGTTATAATTCTACATGGTAAAAGGCGAGATGTAAAGAAATTAATTGTTTTATATCCATCATTTTATTTTATAATTTTAGTTTTTGTATGACAATTTCCTATTAATTTTATAATATATTTGTATTTTAATTAAATTAATTTTTCTGCATTTTATACGGGCAGATCGGGTGTGTCAAGAGTTTTGTGTAAATCGATTCAATAAGCAACATCGTATTGCTGCA
>NZ_JAQDBC010000043.1:0-17527 GCF_027681725.1 Caecibacter sp. AF58-12pH5A
GCTTGGCTAATTCCTTTAATTCCGAGTCTGTCATATTTCGTAGTTCCGATATCTTCATATTTTTTTCCCTCCCAGCTGCTTTAAAAGCGGCTTGCATCAAACTTTTTTCCCTCCTGGAAGCGCTGTGGCGGCCGTTACAGCGGCTATAGCCTGTTGGATACGCGGGTGGACCGGGACGCCGGAAGCGGCGAATTCCTTCACCTCGGCCACATGGGCCGCTTCCGATTCGTAGGCTTTGCGGAACTGGGCCCGCAGGATGGCCGTGTCATCGGTCGGCGTCTGGCAGATTTCTTTCCAGCCGAACCGTTCGACGACGCGCTGCGTCACCGGGTCGTCGAATGCCGGCACGCCGGTATAGCCGACGGCGGCGATGGCCTTCTGGACCTTGCCCCAGGCGGTGGCGCTATCAATGGGCTTCGTGCCCATCGCCAGGGTAGCCACCTTTTCCGAGGCGGCCCGGATTTCGGCAATGGTCGGCAAAAACGTACAGTGATTGATGCAATATTTGACGCCGGCCGACAGGGCCGGCGTCGGGATGTCTTTTAACATCTCTACGTAGAAACGAAGCCGTTCCTCCGGGAGATCATTTTTGTACGCCAGTTGCAAAAGACCAATCGCTCGCAGGGTCGATACTTCCGTTGTCATCTTTCTCCTCTCCTTCCTTGGCTTGGTATTCCGCCATCAGGCGGTTCACGGTATCAATCGCTTCCTTTTTGCTATTGCGCGGCGTTGGCTGTGGCCGGGCTGTGTTTTCATCATCATAGCCGCCGGCCTGCCAGCTTTTCAATATGCCATGGATGTATGCCAGGCTCCGCTTGTTCCGGGTAACGGCTCTATCAATCGCCTTGAGGACCAGATCACTGCCAAAGTCCTCGGCCATGGCCTTGAGCTTTTCCAGATCCATTTCACCCGGCATTGGGTAAATGTTTTTTCGGTAGGCATTGACGGCGTCTTTCAAGCCGTCGTCGGATGTTCCGGTTTCTTTCTTTCTACTTTCTACTTTCTCCTCTCTATTCTCTTTACTCTTATCTCTATACTCTATACTCTTATCTCTAATCTCTACGTTACTTTGTAACGCCTTATTTGTTACCTCAGTGTTACTTTGTAACGTCTTTTTCTTCTTGCGATACTTTCGGACTCGTGCGGCTGATTCGGATTCACTACCAACCATATTTTTGACTTCTGGCATGACGGGTATTCCTTCCTGTGTTTCTTCGATAAGTCCTAAGTGCTTGAAAAGGGATAATGCGACGTTCACCGTGTCAATGTCAAAGCCTGTTTTCTGGGAAATTTTTTTCGGCTCGTAAGGGATCGTCATATTTCCAATGGTTCTGATGAGCTCTCCGGAGGTATTCGCCGTCAGCAAGCACATTTTGAGATATAAGACAATATAAGCGCTCCCGTTTTCCTGTTCCATCAGCCAGTCTATGGTTTCCTGCTGGAAGAAGTTTTCTCGTAGCTTAATCCAGTAGAAACGTTTATTTTCTGTGCTCATAGTTACCTCATATGTGGGGCAGCGGCTTCCCACTGCCCCATGTTCTTTTACATATCGAGTGATGCTTCAAGGACGGCATCGTCCTGCTTTTCCTGGGCTGTCTGTTTTTTGACTTCCCCTGTTTTCGGATCCACACTGTCAGGTACGGTTTCATCGGCCGGCATAGTTTCCGCTTCCGTGTCGATGGTGACGGTTTCGCCTTCTTCATCGACCATGTGTTCCGAGAGGGTCGATTTGATGGTTTCATCTGCCGCGATGGCCCGGACGAATTCCGTCTTGACCGGTGCGTATTTCAATACTTTCTTGATAACCGTCTTTTTCGCCATTTCGTCGAAATACTTGTTCCATGGCGAATAGGAAGAGCTGAAAGACTGGCTCGTCTTCTTGGCATGCTGGATGATGTCTTCCTTACTCATCACTTCGAAGCCATAGCCGCCGTTGGTCATATGGAATACGGCATAGTACATGATGACGTCGCCCCGGTTCTTGATGGCCGGCACATGCCGGAGTTTCGGTTCCAGGCCGTATTCGTATTCGAATAAGTCGTTTTCATATACTTCGTGTGCCTGGATGTCCTTGATGTCCCCGCTGCGGTACGCCAGATCAATCAGCCCTTTGTAGCCAATCTGGAATTGGCATTCTAATTCCCCTTTGTTCCGATAGGGAATCAAATACGCTTCTCCGAGCGGCGTATTCGGTTCCAGGCCTAACTGTGCCGCCTGCATCATGGCCCCCAGGAAGCTGGCTGGCGTGCACTGCTGTAATTGCGGGTTCGTCGAGAGGGCCGTGAAGACCATCCTCGTAAAGCGTTCCGGCGTCAATACCGACGGCAGGGCCTTTTTGATTTGCGGTTCCATAGCCTTGATGAGCCCTTTAAGGCTCGTGTCTTTCTGCTGCATCTGCTGTACCTGTGCCGTCTTCTTCGTAAGTCCACCCTTAGTATTCATAAATAATTCCTCCTTTTATTTGATGGCAAAGCGTCGGCTTGCTTTGCCAATAGAAATGAAGCCTTTGTCACGCAGCGTCTGGTAGATGTCCGGCGCCGCTTTTTTGAGCTTGGAAAGGGAGCAGGTTTCCCTGGGATTCGTCGTCTTCCAGGTGACCCGGTAATCGCCGACCGTCCCGACTTCCGCTTCTCCCAGCATGTCCTTCAGCTGGTTTTCACGAAGTGTAATCTGTGCTTTCAACTGCTCCAGGATTTCCTTATCTCCGCGCAGGTCGTCGATAATCTGTGCCGCATCATCCGGCAGGACGATGGATCTATCTTCCCCATGATAGCGGTCAGCCAGTGCCTGGGCGCAGGACACGCTCCCATCAATCGGCGGGGCTGTGTGTGTCTGCACGAGGCCCCAGAATTCCCGTTCTGCGGAAATCAGTGCCTGTATATCCTGCTCGTTCCGTTCAACCACCTTATAGATGGGGTCGTTCCCGCCGATGAGGACCGCGATATACCAGCGGTCGGCACCGGTCACGGCCATATAGTGAAGGCATTGGCAGTAGTAGGCATCCGGGATTTCGTCGCCCTGCCATTTCTTGTATTGGCTGACGCCGGCGGTCTTGATTTCCAGACCGGCATTCTCCCCGACGACCTCCCGGTCTACATTGGCCAGCATGAAGGGAAAGTTGCGGTTCTGCAGTGTCCCCAGTTTCCGGACCTTTTTGCCCGTTTCTTCCTGGAACCAGTTGGCAATAGCTGGTTCATTCTTTGTTCCCCAGTAGACGCTCATATTCCCTGTAAGGTCTTCTGGGTCGGCCTGCCCCGTTTTTTCCAGCCAGAGCTTATAAGGGCTTTTGTACTTATTCAGCCCCAGGATCACGGCGGCATCACTGCCCCCGATACCCATGTCGCGGGTCTTGAGCCATTTATCATGGTCCTTTTCGGCCTCCCGGACCGACAGTATTAAATCACAGTTACGATAAGCCATGGTTTTCCTCTCCTTTTTCTGGTATAATGAGATTGAACTTTTTTTGGTATGTGGCCGTTGTCTGGTAGCTCAGGCAGCGGCCTTTTTTCAGTAACGGATGACCAGGCGCTGGCCTGGTTTTAACGTTGGGTTCGGACCCAGGTCATTGTTGACCTGAATCTGGTAGATGACCTCCCGGATATCCTGGCCGGTCTTGTCTGCTACAGGGCCAGCGATTTCCCACAGCGTTTCATTGTCATCCACAATGTGGACGATAGCTGTATCAGCGGCGACCGTTTCTGCGTTAGCCCAGGGCGTCGTGCTACCGAGATACAGCCCGACTCCGAAGGCGGCCACGATGGCCATCGCACTTCGGACGGCCCGGAAACGCGGCTTACGCTTTGACCTGGTCAGTCCATGATCGTAAATCTTCATCGTCTTCATGGCTTTTCCCACCTCCTTCCACGAAGCCAATTAACTGGGTTTTTGTACACCGGACGGTACGCCCATACCTGAACCCAATTTCATTGATAATCTTGTAGGCTTGATTCATGCCAATCCTTAAGAATTCGGACACATCTTTAGCCGTTAAGATTGGTGGCAATCCCTTGTAAATGTCATGATTCATGATTTCCTCCTTTCTCCTCCCGGAGAGAATCATGGTATCCGCCTCCTTATACTGCCTCTTCGTCGTCCTGCTCAATCATCGGCAGGACTTTTTTGCCTTTCAGGAATTCATACAGGAAGAGCCGCCCTTTCTGTGTCCATCCCGTCTGGATATTGCAGTCCGGCCGCCCGTCGCTGTGCCGGAAGGCGAGCGTCTTGCTGTGCGTGTAACCTTTCGCCTGATACTTGGCGTACAGGAACCACTGCTTACCGATTTTGTAGATGACCCCGTATTCATGGAGCAGGCGATTGAATGCCGCCGCACTCATGCCATAGTCTTTCGCAATGGCCGTGGTCGGCACGGTCCCTTTACTGGCAAGGATGCGGTCTGTATAGTCGGCTTTCGGTTTCAGCTCGCCAAGTATCTGTTTGTACCCTGCTGCTTCCAATTCGGCGTTCTTCCGCGCCGCTGTTTCTTCCTTGAGCCGCTGTGCCAGCTTGATGAGGGTGTCCGGATTCAGGAGAGCTTCTTCGACTTTCTCCGGTGTGAGGTAGCCGCCGTGCTTACGGATGGCCGGCAATACTTCGCTCGTTACCCAGCGTTTGAACTTCTTCGCCGTCGGGAGCTTGCTGGAAAGGATCAGGCTGTATAAGCCGGATTCATTGATGATGATTGCCTTACTCTTGTAATTGGAACCACTCCCCTGAATCAGGGTACTGGTTTTATCATCATCATCAACGTGGTTAGCAATGGCGTTTTCCGGCTTAGCGTATCCCAGAGAAGTTGCAACGTCCTTCCCGACGAACCACGGTTCGCCATCGATGACGATGGTTCTAATCTGTCCGAATTCTTGTTTCTTGAAAATCTGCAATTCGTTCATATTCTTTCCCTCCTTATCCTTTCCCCAGTTCAAACGATTCCCTGGCCCTTGCCCGGATGCCTTCGACATCCAGGTCCGTATTGGTGATTTCCATGGGCTTCATTCCTCCTCTTCGATGCCGTAGCCCTCCAGGGCTTGCCGGATGATGCGCAGGTCCGGGATACTAAAAAAGTGTGTGTATCCCTCGTTATCCGTCACGCATGCAGAGCCATTCCGGACGTGCTGGCTCATCACGGTGTTGTAGATTTGCCGGATAGCGTCGTAGACGTTGATGGTCCGACCGCCGTAGGTTTTGGGCTGGTCATCCATCGGCGCTTCCGGCCGTACTTGCGGGACACTGTAAATCCGCCATTCTATCGTGAGCGGATTCCCAGTCTCCTCGCTATACATTTGATGAAATTGTTTCATGCTGCTCACCTCCTAAGTGTACATTTTGTACATTTTTATGGAAAAAAAATGGGGTCAACTTTTTCACCTAAAGCCTTTGAAATTTTCAAGGCCAATTTAAAGGATGGGGTTCGCTGATTGGCTTCAATAAACGCTATATAGCGTTGTGATACCCCTGTTTTATACGCCAGTATATCGACGCCGTAGGCTTTCCCGACCATCTGCATGGCTGCTGTCATGGCCATTGGCTTCTTGACGCCGAAGGTATCGGCGATCATGGCTGCCGTGTCGGCCGCATCCTTTACCGCTGTCTTGATCATCCGCGTACGGTAATGCGGGTTCGGGGAAATCTTCGGTACGGCCTGCTGTTTGCGGATTTCTTTTTCCATGGCATTGAAAGCTTCAAGAAATTTCAGTTTCCATTCCAGGGCTTTCTGTCCGGTGAATCCCATAACCAGCAATGAAAAGCCGTCGCGGTTCATGAGGTACATCGGATATGTTTGTTCATTTTGGTTACTATATTGTTTGAGAAACTCAAACATTCAAGTTATAAATAAGGTCCTCGAATTCTTTCTTTGTGAGTCCGAGGATTTTTTTCAATCTAAAGGCTACATCAAGTCTCATCTTGACTTTACCTTGTTCAAGCAAACAATACCCACTCTTACCTTTATAGCCTAATTCGTGGGCTACTTGTGTCTGCGTCAAGCATTTTCGTACTCTATATTCTTTAAGAGTCGGCATTTTATCACCTCATAAACTTTCTTTTATTTCTACTTGTCCTTAATAATGGCCTGCCTACGCGGAAATTACCATCGCCACACCAGTTTATAAGCTAGCAAGAGGTTGTTTAACAACATTCCTGCTTATTGCCATTTCCGTTGCTACATAACAACGGGGATGATATTAAGTTGTCTTAGGAAGTTTATGTTCATCAAACTTCCTAAGTATATTATAGTTGAAGTAACTCAAACTGTCAATACTTTTGTTGAAGTTTCTAAAACTGATGTTTACAAAATTCAAATTATAGGGTACATTAAAGAAAACGGTTTATAATTCTTGAACTTAAAAAGGTGGTGTCTTTATGAGTACATTGGGAAGCAGAATAAAAGAACTGAGATTAGAAAGAAAAATGACAGGAGATGAACTTGGCAGGGTTCTGGGAATCTCCAAATCAACAATCTCTCTCTATGAGCATGATAAAAGCACACCAGATGATGCTATTAAAAAGAAAATCTGTTCATATTTCGATGTTTCTTTTGACTGGCTCATGGGCATAACCACATCAAGAACAACTATTTATCCTAAACGTACGGGGCGAGGAGTACCCATCCCGGTCCTGGGTCGCGTCGTGGCAGGCATCCCCATCGAAGCCGTGGAAGAGATCCTGGACTACGAGGAAATCACCCCGGAACTCGCCGCAACGGGCGAATTTTTTGCATTAAAAATCCGCGGCCACTCGATGGAACCGCGGATGATGGAAGGCGACGTCGTTATTGTCCGCCGGCAGGATGACGTAGAGTCAGGAGATATCGCCATCGTTTTGGTCAATGGCAACGAGGCCACCGTGAAACGCGTGAAAAAGCAGGAAGAAGGTATCACACTGATTGCAACAAATACATCTGTTTACGAGCCACACTTTTACTCAAACAAAGAAATAAAAAACCTTCCCGTGCAGATACTTGGGAAAGTCGTAGAACTGAGAGGAAAATTTTGAGGTAAAAAAATGGATAATGACAAAAACAATGAAGTTAAATGGTATCGAAAGAAATGGTTTATGTGGCTAATGCTCATTTGCTGTTGGCCTATCGGATTAGTATTTCTTTATATGCATCGTTCAGAATATACTCGCAAAAAATTATTGCAGATTGCAGTATTAACATTTTTTGTGGTTGTATGTACACAGGCATGGAGCAAACTTAACCAGCCAGAAACGCAAAAGCAATCCGTACCCGTACAAACCAAACAAACGGAGCAGGCACAACAAACAAAATCGGATGCCAATAAAGTCACAAATGGAACTTTACCATCAAATAAGGCGACAACTAATAGCACTTCAACCAAAAAAGCCGCTCCTGTTGTCAGAGGCGGTACTACTGGCCCAAATGGTGAAACAATCAAAGGGAACATAAATAAAAAAGGTGAAAAAATATATCATATGCCTGGTAGTGCATCTTACAACAGAACTATCCCCGAAGCCTGGTTCTCAACACCTGAAGAAGCAGAAGCCGCTGGGTATAGAGCCGCTAAAAGATAGGACTGATTCAACATGAATATGAAAAAAATAATTGCCATATTACTATTGATAATATCATTATCAAGTACAGTATTCGCAACCAATACGAATAGATGGTATTGGATATCTTCCAATAGAGATTTTTCAACGTATGTAGATATTAAAACATTGTCTTACAATGCCGATACAGATACAGCAGATTTATATATAAAACGTGTATATCCTGAAGATAACAAGACTGTAACGCAACATGTTTTAATAAATTTCACAACAAATAAGATCATTTCAACGGCTTATTATGTTTTCCACGGGGATAGTACGAATGTGTATGAAAATACTACCAGCCATACGGAAAATATTGTCCCTGATACTCTCGGAGAAGTAATGCGTGATAAAGTCAATGCATTAGTTGGGCGTGATGCCAAGCGGGCCTACATAAAAGACATTAAAGCCAATCCAGGACATATTGCATACTAATCACGTAAAGCCTGACTAATTGTATAGTATCAATCTATCATAAATCGTCATGGCCATCGCCATTGCTGAAATAACATAGACTATTTTCCTGACATCGGGAAAATGGTCTATTAGGATAAAAAACGTCGAGACGAGGCGGAAGATGTAACATAAGAAAGGAGGTAAATCATGCACGTTTACAAAAAGCCATCTGGACTATGGGCCTACAAAATTGACATCGGTAAAAACCCACGAACGGGGAAACGGCAGCAGAAAGAAAAAGGTGGTTTCAAGCGGGCAAAGGATGCCAGGATAGCTGGGGAGGAAGCACTGCAGCAGTATCGGACTAAAGGATTCGCACGTCCGGAAGCTGTGACGTTTGGTGATTTTGCAAAAGAGTGGCTAAAGGCATACGCGATTACTGCTAAAGTATCCTCTGTTCGGATTCGAAAGCACCAGCTTGGCCATCTGAACCGGTACTTTGAAAAAATCCCCGTTCAAGAAATTCATAAGAAGCAATATCAGGACGCCTTATTGTCTCTCACCAAAACGCTGGCTCCGAATACAATTTCAGGAATCCATGCTACGGCTAAAATGATTTTCAAGCGGGCCATAGAATACGAGCTTATTTATTCAGATCCGACGGAATTCGCTACGGTTCCCCGGCCGAAGCGGAAGATCGTAGATCCAGACGAAAACGTGCCTGCCTATCTGGAAAAATCTCAGCTTCTCGATTTCCTGCAGACAGCGAAGGAAAAAGGAATCACGCCCGATTATCCTTTATTTATGCTGCTGGCTTATACGGGCTTGCGGATTGGAGAGGCCCTGGCTCTCACCTGGGAAGATATAGACTTCAAGAAGAATGCGGTCAAAGTATCCAAGACGCTTTACAATCCGACGAATAACGCTGAAAAATATGAGCTTCTCCCTCCGAAAACAGAAACATCGGTCCGAGTGGTCACCATGCCGGCACACCTGGAAAAGGTACTGGCTGAATTCAAGTTCCAAGTCTCTAGGCTCCGGATTGAATATAAAGAGCTGTGGCACTATCCCAAGGGCAGTAAATTGGGATTTGTTTTTACGGCTCCTGCCCACCCTGGCCATCCTCTTACCCAGAGACTCGTACAAACTCGCATAGACCGTATTCAGCGTTTGATGGATAACCCGGTGAGCCTTCACATACACCCCCATATTTTCCGTCATACCCATGCGTCACTGCTGGCAGAGGCCGGGATAGACCTGGTACAAATCATGAAGCGATTAGGCCATGCCGACGATACGATTACGCGGCAGATATATCTGCACATCACAAAAACATTGGCCACAGAGACGGCAGAAAAGTTTGATAAACTGCTAAATAAGGCATAAAAAAACAGCCCCTTGCGATTGATTTCGCAAGAGGCTTATTTTTTGGTTCTCGTTTTGTTCTCTGAGTGCGATTTTCAAGGCCTTATAAACGCCTTGGTTATCGTATTTACAGCACTTTTTAATTTTTATTTACATCATGCCAGGCATGCCGCCCATGCCAGCCGGCGGTACCGGAGCTGCCGGAGTCTGTTCCGGTTTGTCAGCTACGAGGGTTTCCGTTGTCAGAACGAGGGCTGCAATAGAAGCAGCGTTCTGCAGAGCTGTACGGGTTACTTTAGCCGGATCAACGATACCAGCTTTAACCATGTCTACGTATTCTTCTTTAAGGGCATTGAAGCCTACGCCGTCATCAGCAGCTTTTACTTTAGCTACGATAACCGAGCCTTCGAGACCTGCGTTCGTAGCAATCTGACGAACCGGTTCTTCAACAGCGCGTTTTACGAGGTTGATACCTGTCTGTACGTCGCCTTCTTCCTGGAATTCATCCAGAGCCGGAAGGATGTCGATGAAGGTTGTGCCGCCGCCGGCTACGATACCTTCTTCAACAGCAGCGCGGGTTGCGTTCAGGGCATCTTCCAGACGGAGCTTCTTATCTTTCAGTTCTACTTCCGTAGCAGCACCTACTTCGATAACAGCTACGCCGCCGGACATTTTAGCCAGACGTTCCTGGAGTTTTTCTTTATCGAAATCAGACGTCGTTTCAGCAATCTGGGCTTTGATCTGGGCAACGCGTTCTTTGATAGCAGCCGAATCGCCGTGGCCTTCTACGATAGTCGTTTCGTCTTTGGTTACGCGGACCTGGCGGGCCGAGCCGAGGTCAGCCATGGTGATGCTGTCGAGTTTACGGCCTACATCTTCGGAGATTACGTTCGCACCGGTGAGTACGGCAATATCCTGGAGCATCGCTTTACGGCGGTCACCAAAGCCAGGAGCTTTAACTGCTACAGCTTTAAAGGTACCACGCAGTTTGTTGACTACGAGTGTTGCCAGAGCTTCGCCTTCTACATCTTCAGCGATGATCAGGAGTTCTTTACCAGCCTGAACGACTTTTTCCAGAACCGGCAGCATTTCCTGAATGGAAGCGATCTTACGGTCCGTAATGAGGATGTACGGTTCGGACATAACGGCTTCCATCTTTTCGCCGTCTGTAGCCATGTACGGGGAGATATAGCCACGGTCGAACTGCATGCCTTCAACAACGGAAAGCTGCGTACCCATAGTCTTCGATTCTTCAACAGTAATAACGCCATCTTTGCCAACTTTTTCCATGGCTTCAGCAATGAGGCGGCCTACTTCTTCGTCACCGGCAGAAATGGAAGCTACCTGGGCGATAGAAGCTTTATCCGATACGGCAATGGAGCGTTTTTTGATTTCATCAACCAATTTAGCAACAGCCTTTTCAATGCCGCGTTTGAGGATCATCGGGTTAGCACCGGCTGCTACGTTGCGCATGCCTTCCTGGATCATGGCCTGAGCCAAGAGGGTAGCTGTCGTCGTGCCGTCGCCGGCAACGTCGTTGGTCTTTGTAGCTACTTCTTTAACGAGCTGGGCGCCCATGTTTTCAAAGGGATCTTCCAATTCGATATCACGGGCAATGGTTACACCATCGTTGGTAATCGTCGGAGCGCCGAATTTTTTGTCGAGAACGACGTTACGGCCTTTAGGCCCTAATGTAACTTTAACCGCGTTTGCTAATGCATCAACGCCTTTGCCGAGGGCACGGCGTGCATCTTCATTGAACAAAATCTGTTTTGCCATTGTACACACTCTCCTATATGAATAAGATTAGAATTCTGTTTCGTCCACTATGTATGAGCGTAAAATTAGAGAATAGCGAGGATATCCCGTTCGCTGACGATCAGGAGCTTTTCACCTTCGTATTTTACTTCTGTTCCTGCATATTTGGAGAAAATAACTTTATCGCCTGCTTTTACGTCTAAGGCAACGCGGCTTCCGTCTTCCTGAAGTTTGCCCGGGCCTGCAGCAACGATTTCACCTTCGCAAGGTTTTTCTTTTGCCGTATCCGGCAAGAAAATACCGCTGGCAGTTTTTTCTTCCTGTTCTAATACACGAATGACTACTCGGTCTCCTAACGGTTTTAACATTTTATATTCCTCCCTTAGTGTTACATGTCTTTTAATTTATTAGCACTCACTATGTCCGAGTGCTAACTACAATATATATATTACTCACCAAAGGTAAAAAAGTCAATACTTTTTTCAAAAAAAAGACATACCCTTGAAACAGCCTTTACCAAAGGGATAATCTGGCCGATTATGCGATAAAAAATAACCGGCAGGATACCTGCCGGTTCGGGTCTGCTTATTTGTTTTTTTCCTTCATGGCACTCGTAATTACGGCTTCAGCCACGCTTTTCAGGGAGATTCGTTTCTTCATGCTATATTGCTGCAAGCGGCGGTATGCCTCTTCTTCCGGAATATGATATAACTCCATCAGAAGGCCCTTAGCCCGTTCGACGACCTTGCGCGTTTCTATTTCTTCATTCATCTGGTCAAGCTGCTTATTCATCTCCTGTTGCCGTTTGAACTGGGCAATGGCTACTTCAATAGCCGGAAAGAGATTCGTCGGTGATACGGGCTTGACCAAATACCCCAGTACACCTGAATCGGTAGCTTTGTCAATAATGTCCTTCTGGCTGTATGCTGTCAGGAGCAGTACCGGCGCCAGTTGTTCGTGAGCAATCATGCGGGCCGCGTGGATACCGTCTAAACGAGGCATCTTAATGTCTAAAATGACAATATCCGGATTTTCCCGTCGTACTAACGCCAATGCTTCTACACCATCTGCGGCTTCCCCTACGACCTGATGGCCTGCATCTTCCAGCATTTCTGCCAGATCCATACGGATAATCGATTCATCGTCACCAATGACGACACGGTATGCCATATCAATTTCCCCCTTTAGTTAGCGGAAAACAAATTGTCACTTCCGTCCCTTCCGGATTGTTAGGAGCAAAGAGCACCGTTCCCTGCAAATCCTTTTCTACTAACGTATGGACAATTTGTAATCCCAAATGCTTTCTCCCCTCTTTTTCCTGCTGCACGGCCATGCCGCAGCCGTCATCACGGACTACGATCAGGGCCCGGTCGCCCTGACGGGACAAGGTCACCTGTAAATGCCCTTCACTGCGGCCAGCAAAGCCGTGCAGGACGGCATTGGTTATCAATTCATTTAAGACGAGAGCTAACGATGTAGCTGCAGCAGAAGGCAGCATCATCTTTTCGCCGTGAAAGGACGGCACAATGCGGCTTTCACTACCGGACAGGCTGTGCAGGACGAGGAACAGGAGACGTTCGGCAATTTCTGATACATCGATGATTTCTTCGTCATGGCGGGATAGCGTTTCATGGACGAGGGAAATACTGACGATGCGGTTCAGGCTTTCATTGAGGGCATCTTTGGCTTCCTGGCTCTGGACACGCCGCATTTGCATGCGTAGCAGGCCGGCAATGGTCTGCAGATTGTTTTTTACGCGATGGTGAATTTCCTTGATAACCGATGTCTTCACCATAAGCTCTTCTTCTTTTTGCCGCAGCTCGGTTCGCTCCGTAATAATGGCGATAATCCTATCGATGTGGCCTCGGCGCAGGATAGGAATGATGCGCCGCGTAAAGATATTCTGGCCGTGCCGCACATCCCCTACAGAGCCTTGGCGCGTTTCAATGGCATGCTTGACGCCGGACAGATTGATTTCACTATTATAAATGGTTTCCCCTGTCAACTCCCGGACTGTGCCACGCAAACGCATAATACTTTCGGCCATTTCGTCGGCATAGAGAATGACGCCGTTGCCATTGACGAGAATAATGCCGTCTTGCAGGGATAAGTTCTTGTATAATTGATCAGAATGCTCCGTAAGTGGCACCTGCAGGGCTAGAAAAGCCGTTTCCGTAAGCAGATCCCGTCCTTTTTCTACATTACCCACAAAGGATACGACACCGATCGTAAGGCCGCCGTTATCAACAAAGGGATAACACTGGATGGGCTCTGTACGGCCATAATACGTTTCTTTCGCACCACGCAAGGGATTGCCGGTCTGAAAGACACGCCACACCAGGGGTTCATCATAGACCGTCACCTGGGCTCCTGCCGTTGTCTTTTGCGGTTCACCCTGGCGGCGCCGGGAAAAAGGCTGGCGGTGTGCCGCTAAAATCATCGTTTCTCTTTGTTTCCCCGGTACGTAGACAAAGACCTCCCGATGGGATAGATCGCTGGAAAATTGCAGCAGCTCTTCACTATTTTGAAGAATCCGTATTTGCACATCGGAAAGGGAGCTCCCGGTCTGACAAATCGTTTCTATCGTAGCCATAGACGCCACCTCATTGCTTGGTCATAATAGACAGGGCCGGCTTGGCATTGAGTGTCAGGTCAGCAAAGATCCCGGCCTGAGCCATATAATAGGCACGGCAGCCTATCATGGCGCCATTGTCCGTGCAGAGGATCTTGCTCGGCTTATAAAGGCTATAGCCCCGTTTGGCACAGGCTGCTGCCATGGCTGCACCGAGGCCGCTATTGGCGGCAACCCCGCCGGCAAGGGCAATTTTTTTCATACCCGTGCACTGGGCTGCATCCATGGTCTTTTCCACCAGCGTTTCGACTACCGTCTTTTGGAAGCTCGCAGCAACATCCTTCGGGTCATACGTTTCATGGCGCTGTTCCTGCGTATGCAGGTAGTTGAGCACAGCCGATTTCAGGCCGCTAAAGCTGAATTCGAAGTTGTGCTTTTCGTGCAAGGCTTTAGGAAAAACAATGGCATCGGCGTTCCCTTCCTTGGCCAGGGCGTCGATCTGGGGACCGCCCGGATACGGATAGCCCATGACGCGGGCAATTTTATCGAAGGCTTCACCGGCTGCATCGTCACGGGTTTGCCCCAGGAGCTCAAAGGAGTTGTAGCCATTGATTTTGACCAGCTGTGTATGACCGCCAGAAACGACGAGGGTCAAAAAGGGCGGTTCTAACCCGGGATTGCTCAGGAAATTGGCAAAAATATGACCCTCCATATGATTGACGCCGACGAGGGGTTTATCCAGAGCAAAGCTCAGCGCTTTGGCTGCTGCTACACCGACGAGCAGGGCGCCGACGAGACCCGGTCCATAGGTGACGCCAATATGGTCAATCGCCTGCAGGCTGACCTTGGCTTCATCCAGGGCTTCTTTGATAACCGGCATAACATATTCGATATGCTGGCGCGACGCGATTTCCGGTACGACACCACCAAATTTTCGATGTATCGGTACCTGTGTAGAAATGATATTCGAAAGGATGTGACGGCCGTCTTCAATGACAGCAGCAGACGTTTCATCACAGCTCGTTTCCAATGCTAATGTATACATGTATCATTCTCCTATTATTTGACGACCCAGTGGTACTTTTCTTTTTTACAGTCCATGACATAGGCATCTTCTTCCGGGTCAGAGTAATATTTCTTCCGTATAGACAGAACCTCATAGCCTAATTTTCGGTATAGCGACAGAGCCGGCAGGTTGGAAAAGCGCACCTCCAAAAAGATATCGGTACAGCCTTCTTCATAGGCAGCTTCCATCATAACGCGCACTAATAATTCGCCATAGCCCTGGCGGCGTACTTCTTTGCGTAAGGCAATATTGGTAACCTGCCCTTCATCGACGACCCGCCATAGACCTGCGTAGCCTTCAATCCGCCCATCTGGACGAACCAGGACATAGTAGCGGGTTACCTCCGTATTGGCCAGTTCCCGGTCTATCGTTTCCCGTCGCCAGGGAACGGAGAAGGATTCCGTTTCGACCTCATAAATGCCCTGGGCATCTTCCGGTGTAGCCGGCCGTACGATCATAGACATAAGGCCCTGCCATGTCTCTTTTCCCAGAGAACCTCTGCTTCACTGCGCCGTTTGTAGGCTGGTGTAAGGGTCATGCAGTCGTCGACGTCCTGACGGCTGTAGCGCTCGTCTGCTGCCAGGGCCAGACTGCCGGCCCGAGGGATAACCATCGTCGGCGGGGCCAGGCGGAACTGCGGCGACGCAGCTTCAATTTGTGCGCGCCCTAAAAGGCTGCCGTCGCCACAAAAGACAACGGCTTTGCCAAGCGTTGCCAGCTGTGCCAGCACCTCTGTCAGCGGGGCAACCTGGACCGGTTCCAATTCCTGCAGGTGCGTGCCCTGCCATTCATAAAGGGACATATAGACGTTCCCCTTTTGGGCATCGATGAGGACACACACAGGATCTTTGGCACCTATAAAATTCCAGGCCAAGGCCGTCGGCGTTTCAATGCCAATAAGCGGTACGTTCCAGCCGAAGGACAGCCCCTTAGCGGAAGCCATTCCAATACGCAGGCCCGTAAAAGAGCCAGGGCCGATGGAGACGGCAACGGCATCGATAGCCGTTTTAGGAACAGACGCCTTTTCCAGCATATCTGCAATATGTGGCATAAGCTGTTCCGAGTGAGTCAGGCGTGCCTGTATCGTTAATTCAGCCCGTAATGTCTGTTCATGTAAGAGCGCCACACTCGATACAAGACTCGACGTTTCAATGGCTAGTAACATAATTTTCTACCTCTTTTTCTACAGAAGCCCAGCGGCTTCCCTGGAAATCAAAATGAAACACTCTGTCTGTAACGCTGACTTTATCGATGCGGATAATCGCAGCATCAGCAGGCAAGCGGTCAGGAAACTTCTCTGACCACTCGATGACCGTAACACCACCAGGCAGGTAATCATCAAAGCCCAGGTTATCCAGTTCAGCCTCTTCTTCAAGACGATAAAAATCAAAATGCTGTAAGGGCAGGGCGTGTTCATAGAAATTGAGGATCGTAAAGGTCGGACTGACAACCGTATCCGTAATTCCCATGCCCTTGGCAATGCCTTGGACAAAATGTGTTTTTCCGGCACCTAAATCACCTTGCAGGGCAAAAACATCACCGGCCTTTAAAACAGGGCCCAAGGCTTCACCCAGAGCAATTGTTTCTGCTTCCCCATGTGTGGTTACGTCCATAATCATCCTCCTTAAAAATGTGTCCAGCCCGCTGCCGGTAACAGTTCCCGTTTCCCGCCCTGACAAAGAACAACCTCAGCAGGGCCGGCTTCTACCGTACCAATAGCAGTCACAGCCGGGAACTCTGCCTGGAGCTGTGCGAAATCGGCAGACGACATGGTAAATACCAATTCATAATCTTCGCCGCCGGTAAAGACAAACTTGCCGGCCTGCGTTCCCGAAGCAGCAGCCCAGCGCTGTAATTCTTCACTAATCGGGAGGGCCTCGTATTGCAGGACTAAACGGACGCCACTGGCTTTAGCTATTTCGTTTGCTTCACTGGCCAATCCGTCACTAATATCATTCAAACTGTGGCAATGGTGTTTTACCAAAAGCCGTCCCAGGGCAATTTGCGGTTCCGGAAAACGGTGTGCTTTTTTGAGTTCGTCGTAGCCGTCTGCACCATGCAGCATAACATCCAGACCGGCACCGGAGTTGCCAATCGTATGTGATACAGCCACCACGTCTCCCGCCTGGGCACCACTACGGAGCAACGCTTTTCCTGCTTCGATTTCGCCAAAGGCAGCCACTGTGATGACGGCCCCTTCTTGGGACGTAACCGTATCGCCGCCTAAAATATTAACCTTATAGGTACGGCAAATATCTTTAATGCCTTTATATAAAGCAATGACGTCGTCTACATCCATGTCAGGGCGGAACGCCGTAGACAAGACGATATGTGTCGGTATACCGCCTATAGCGGCAATATCACTTAAGTTAGAGGCTACAGCCTTATAGCCTACGTCATACCACTCACCGGTCCGGCCAATAATGAAATGACTGTTTTCTACCATCGTGTCGATGACGGCAATCTGTTCCATTCCCTGTGTCGTCTTATAAACAGCTCCGTCATCACCGATCCCGATGACGACGGGATCCGGATTAAATAATGTGTTATCTTTTATTTCATCAATGAAACCGAATTCACCTATCTCTGAAATTTTCATACGCGTCTCCTATAGAAATATACAGTTAGACCACTTAACTATATTATTTTAATCAAAATCCCTATAAAAGTAAATGACGGCCTGCCTTATCCTGTCACCAGTCTGACAAAAAGTCTTTTGTGTATAACAAAAAACCTGCAACAAAATGCTGCAGGTTTTTCATGTGGTGACCCGGTAGGGATTCGAACCCTAGACCTACTGATTCGTAGTCAGTCACTCTATC
>NZ_JAQDBC010000044.1:0-16682 GCF_027681725.1 Caecibacter sp. AF58-12pH5A
AGTTGACGACGTCGTGAAGGCGTTGGAAGACATCAGCCACCTGGCCGATGACTACGATTGACTTCATGAAAGTTTTGTAGATCATGACGGAAACGTCTAGAGTGGCGAAAATACGGACGGAACTTACTCGCGTGAAAATATCCCTGAGTAAATAATAAAAACGCCATACAGCGGAATCTAAAACGTTTTAGCTGGTAAATAAAAAGAAAAGAGAGGCGCTGAAATGAATAAATCGAAACTAGAAGATGGCATCAAGAAACGTGTAAGGGTATTCCCAAAGTGGGCGCAATCCCGGCAGAGCCAGCACCGGCATTATATCATGCGCAAGGCCTGGCAGCGGTCCTGCCGGAATCACGCCGTAAAAAGCCGGTGCCGGCATGCTAAGATGCTGGCCCGGAAGGGATACCGATACAAAGGAGGAAGATGACCATGAAGAACGACTACGCGGATGGCGAAGTACATACCCCCATAATGGCTGAAGAAGAGCGGGAAGTCTATCGGAAACGGAAAGCGGAAGAGCGTCAGAAATATCCGTAGCGTTTTCGTGGCAGGAACCCCATTCAGGAATATATGTGCTACGCGTACGAAAAGAGAACTCAGTATGAAGCTCATAAGAAACGAGGGAGAAAATGACAGCACGGGATTATCTGAACCGCATCCGCCGGCAGAACCAGATTGTCAAGCAGATGGAAAAGGAAATGATGGAGGTCCGTTCCGATATCCTGTCCCTGCAGGCGTCCAGTCTGTCGGAAAAGGTATCCGGTACGAAGGAATCAGACCTGGCGGATAAGTACATCCGTCTGGAGAAATATTTCGATAAAGTCAATACGGAATGGGATACACTCATCGATATGCGAACGGAAGCCAAAGCGATGATCCGTGCGCTTCCCGATGAGAACCAGCAGGCCGTCCTGTATGCCCGGTACATCAACTGTGACAGGTGGGAAACGATTGCTTTCGATATGCACTACAGCTGGAAACATATCTTTCGGCTCCATGGCAGAGCCCTGCAGTCATTTGAATCGATTCATCATGGAAGCCTATCCGAAACGAGGACATAGAATGACACTATCGAAGTGCGTATAATGGTAGTGTGAGATGTTGGGGAAACGGAAACGTCTACACATATCCAGGATGCATGAAAACACCTCCTTAAAACCGCCGCGTGCCAGCAGTACACGCGGCATCATGTCGGCGGACCTGGGAGCCCCTCAGGCCGCTGGCACCAATCATAGGAACTTAGCTAATCTGCCCTGCTGACAGACCAGGACATACTAGCTGGTTCCTTTTTTCATGCAGAAATTCACTCTAAAGGCTGGTGGTGAACGTGTAAATGTTAACGGAAAAGCAAAAACGATTTATTGATTTTTTCATTGAATTGGGGGATATGGTCAATGCGGCAAGGAAAGCAGGATATTCGAATGCATCTGCGCTGGATGCACCAAACTGGCTAAACCCCAAGAAACACCAATATAAGCCATATTTGAAAGACGCTATATCTGAACGCCTAAAAGAGCTTGCAAGTAAGCGCACAGCGTCAATTAGCGAAGTTCTGGAGTTCATGACGTCTGTGATGCGCGGTGAAGTCGCCGAAGAAATCGTCGTAACGGAAGGGACGGGAGATGGCTGCAGTGAGGCGCGTATCGTTCCGAAGCAGGTCTCAGCGCGTGACCGTCTGGAGGCGGCGAAGGCACTGGAGAAACGACTCGGCCGGTTTATCGACCTGGAAAAGGAAGAACAGCAGCTGAAGAACGAAAAGCTCCGGGCGGAAGTTGCAGATCTGAAAGCTGATGGCGACGAGGAGGGTATCGATTTTGATGAAATCTACCAGCAGAAAATAACTAATAGCCGCGCGGTTAAGCTAATCAAAGAAAAGGCGGCAGGCGGGGGGATCATCTGGGCCGATTCTGCTGAACCGAAGAGCATCGCCGAAATGCGGGACCTGGGCCTTCAGGCAGAGGGAGTCAAAAAGGGGCCTGATTCTATCGACTATGGTATCCGTTGGCTTCAGTCACTCAACCATATATACATAGACAAGAACAGAGCACCGAACACATTCAAAGAATTTGTAAGCTACGAATACGAGCGCAATAAAGAGGGCCAATTCATCAGCGCATATCCAGACAAGGACAATCACAGTATAGACGCCTGCCGCTATGGCATGAGGTCAGTGATGGATGGCGCAACGTTCAGTTTTGATTAGAGGTGATATAGTTGTTTCTGAATGACTTTTTCGAGAGACTCTTAAAGATGGGGCATGACATGAACATGACCGAACGGGAGTTCCTCGAACACGAAATACAATACTGGATACAGAGTCCCGAGAGACAATGGCAGATAGACGGCTATAGGTATTACAGAGGCCAGCAGGACATAGAGAGCAAACAGCGCACGGCTATTGGTGCAGGCGGTGTACAGACCGTAGTCGATAATGTGCCGAACAACAAATTGATTGACAACAGATACGCGTTTTTAGTAGACCAGAAAGCAAACTACCTGCTATCAAAGACGATTGACGTTGTCTGCGACGATGAAAGCGCGAAACAGAATATTGATGAGATTTTCAATCATAGATTCTGTCAGATGATGAAAAAAATAGGCAAGGACGCGCTCAACGGCGGCAAAACCTATATGTTCCTGTATATCGGGGATGACAAGAAACTGCATTTCAAACGGTTCAGGTCGTTCGAGGTCCTGCCGTTCTGGGCGGATGACGACCATACTATCATGGATGCAGCCCTTCGGTTGTATACGCAGGAAGTCTACGAAGGCAACACAAAGGAATTTATTAAGAGGGTTGAATGGTATACGCCGGAAGGAGTCATGCGATACACATTCAAAGGCGGGAACCTAACGCCAGAGAGTGAGGATTTCACGCCGTATTTTGTTATCAATGATGCCGAAGGGGACCCAGATAACCCACAAGGGTACAACTGGGGCAAGGTTCCGATTGTTTGTTTTAAGGCAAACGGCGAAGAAATCCCACTGATCAAACGAGTCAAGAGCCTGCAGGATGCACTCAATCAGCTGTATTCCATGAGTATGGACAACATGCAGGAGGATGCCCGAAATACTATCCTGGTGCTGAGAAACTACGATGGGCAAGACCTAGGCCAGTTCCGGCGGAACCTGAGCCAGTATGGAGCGGTCAAAGTCAGGGAGGACGGTGGTGTAGAAACATTGCAGATAGCTGTCAATATAGACAATTATTCCGAGCTGATTAAAATCATCAAGCGCGCTATTATCGAGAACGGGCGAGGCCTGGACACGAAAGATGACAGACTGACGAGTGGTTCACCGAACATGATGAATATCCGCTCCATGTACTCTGACATCAGTCTGGATGCCGACGATATGGAGATGGAATTCCAGTCCTCACTGCAAGATTTGATGTGGTTTATCAACAAGTATAATGGCCTCGTTAGTAATCCACAGTCGGATGTAACGTTTGTATTTAATCGCGATACGATGACGAACGAAACAGATACCATTACAAACTGTCGGAACTCCATGGGAATGATCAGCGAAGAGACAATCCTGGCTAACCATCCATGGGTGAAGAATGTGCAGGAAGAGCAGAAAACGCTGGATAAAGAAAAGCAGAAGCAAATGGCGGCGTTTGACGGATATGGCGGAAATGATGGTGGCAGCCAATGGACAAAGAACAAAATCGGGAATACTGGAAAAGACGAGCCGAGTTGATTGAACAGGCAGAGCATGAGCGGGCAGCTTCTCTATCGAAAGATATGAAAAGCCTGCTGGATCATGCTTATGCAAGCATAGAAAAAGAAATCTATGCGTTGTATGGCAAATATGCCGGCGAACACGGCATGAGCATAGCTGACGCAAAGCAGTATCTGACTAATTCCGAGCGGGCTGAATTCCAGCATGATGTAAAAGATTACGTTGCTATGGCAATCAGCGATACAGACGGAAGATTCTCTGATGAACTTGATGCATTAAGCACGAGAGCCAGAGTTGATCGGCTTGAGGCGCTGAAGGCGCGATCTGCTATGTATATCCGTGAGGCATACGCTAATATCGATGATGCCATGAAAGATAAGTTGGCAGACATCATCAAAGATACATCCATTCGTACAGCATATGAAATACAAACGGCCCGTAAAGAATACGAGCCGTTTTCTGTTGTTGATACGAAAACACTGGATGCTGTCCTGTCTAAGCCATGGACAACAGACGGGAAAAACTTTTCTGCCAGATTATGGAGCAATCAGAATGAGCTGGTCAAAGTGGTCCAGCGCGAAATGACGCAGGGATTGATCGGCGGCGTGGACCCGCAGCGCATGGCCAAAAATATCGATGAAGAATTCGATGTAGGAAAGAGCGCGGCTATGCGCTTGGCACTCACGGAGGGCGCTTATTTTGCTTCAGAGACAGCGGGGGATACGTACGAAAAATATGGCATTACTAAATTCCAGATATTGGTTACACTGGATGATAGAACCTGCGAAATATGTGCGCCGGAAGATGAAAAAATCTATGATATGAAAGATTTTGCACCCGGTGATACAGCTCCTCCTTTTCATCCGAACTGCCGATGCACAACGATTCCATATATAGAGGGGAATGTGCTGGAGGGAAAGGAAACACGCGCGGCCCGTAATCCCGAAACGGGAAAGACAGAAATTATCGATGACATAACATACGATGAATGGTATAATGAGTATGTAAAATCACCATAGCTTCATGAAATTAGAACGTACGCTAAAGAGCGCGGGTTAACGCTTTGGGGAAGAGATGGTATAAGGATATGAAAAGGATCATAAAAACAGTTCCGTGTTATGAGGGTATCCTCTATGCAGTGCTTGACAGCAATCGAGTAAAGCTGACGGGATGCAGGGCCGATATAGAGATTACAGAAGAATTAGCAGATCTGCCTGTATTAGGTAAAGGACATATCATAAAACGCCGCTATGCGAACCTGCTGCTGACGTTTGACCACAAGCCTACAGCAGGCATAGCCGACGACACTTTAAGCGGATTTAGTTTTGAAGGCGATTTTATCTGTAAAGATGGCAAACTGGAAAGGCTGATGTTTCCGGACTGTAGACTGAATGGAGACTTAGACCTAACAGCGACAGGTAAGTGTGAGTTCGAAATAGAGTGTTCCAACAGAATGTTATCAAGACTGAAAGAGATGTAATTTCATATTGTTTGCAAGCAGACCGATTTGGCCTGCTTTTTTTGTACGTCTTTTTAGCATCGCAGACGAAAAAGAACGAAACCAACGGCGTGGACGCTGACCACGAAAATAAGCGAAACGGGAAGAGAGGAGCAACCAGAAATGACTAAAAACGAATTATTGGCACTCGGTATCACGGAAGAACAGGCACAGAAAATCATGGATGACCAGGGCAAGAATTTTGTACTAAAGACACGCTTTAATGAACTGAATGAGTCGAAGAAAGCACTGGACACACAGATTGCCGAACGTGATAAACAGCTTGAAACGCTGAAGAAATCGGCAAAGGACAGCGAAGAGCTGCAGAAACAGATTGCCGATTTACAGTCGGCCAATAAAACGCAGAAGGATGGATTTGAGAAACAGATCCAGACAATGAAAATCGACAATGCGGTCAACAGCGCACTGACAGCGGCAAAAGCACGCAACCCGAAAGCGGTCCGCGCTATGCTTGAAATGGACGCTTACGAACTGGATGACAATGATCAGGTAAAAGGCCTTGAGGATGCTATCAAGAAAGCAAAGGAAGCGAATGCCTGGGCTTTTGAACCAGACCAGCAAGAACCTGGCAGCAGTGTCAATTTTGCAGGCTTTACACCTGCTCAAAGCGGGGATGGCCCAGCAAACCCGCAGACGATGGAAAGCCAAATCTGGGATGCATTGAGTGGGAAATAGAATTTATACTACAGGAGGGATGACAAATGGCAAATGCAATTGAAATGGCAAAAATCTTCCAGACACAACTGGATAAACAAATTTTGCAGGATGCGACTTCTAACTTTTTGGAAGTCAACGCAGGGCAGGTTATCTATAACGGCGGCGATACCGTCAAGATTCCAACTATCTCTATGGATGGGATGGCAAACTATAGCCGGACAAACGGCTACAATCAGGGTGCGGTAACGTTAACATATGCTGATTATAAGATGACACAGGACCGCGGCCGCTCGTTTAACCTGGACGCTATGGACGTCAATGAATCGAACTTCCTGGCTTCCGCTGGCAATGTCATGGGCGAATTCCAGCGCACGCAGGTAATCCCTGAAATTGATGCGTACCGCTGGAGCAAAATCTATACACTGGCAAATAGCGTATCACACGTAACTACCTATACCCCGGCAAAAAAGGATATTACAGACCAGCTGGACGCCGATATTGCAAAAGTGGAAGATGCAGCTGGCACACATAATGGACTGGTCATTGTTATGAATACGCTGACCGCGGCGGTTCTGAATCAGGCATTGGATAAACAGTTGGATCCGGCGACGTTTACGGCCGGACAGATCCATACGGAAGTCAAAGCCTATAACGACATTCCTATTATTAAAGTGTCTTCGGCCCGGATGAAGACTGCTTATACGTTTAATGACGGCACGTCGGAAGGGCAGACAGCAGGCGGGTTCGCGGCAGCGTCTGCGGCCGCACAAATAAACTGGCTGATCTTTCCACAAAATGTTCCGATTGCTGTATCTAAGACGGACATTATCCGTATTTTTGATCCGACCCAGTACCAGGCGGCCAACGCATGGCATATTGACTATCGTAAATTCCATGATTTATGGATTCCGAAACAAAAATTAGCTGTAGTATTTGCCAATGCGCAGGCTTCTGCATAAGGTGGTGACTTAAATGAATCCGGTAACTGCTGATGCATGTGTTGCCTATATCAAGGTGCTGACGGGATATGCGGCTGATACGGAAAGTGCCCTGATTAGCTATATTCTGGAGACTGAAACACAGCATATCCTGAATGTAACTAACCAGGACGCAGTGCCGGAAGAGCTGTATGCATATCTGCGTGACAGAGTGGCGGGGCAATTCCTGACGATTAAAAAAGCTGCTGTACTCGGCGATGACAATCTGAGCGTAGTCAGCTCTATCAAAGAGGGCGACGTGCAAGTCAATCTCAGCGGTACGAGTGCAGAACAGCGGCTCGATGAAATCATAGCACTGCTGAGCAGGGAGGCTGATTTACTATGTTTCCGAAAATTGCGATGGTAAGGACGGCTCTTGAAAGTCTGTACGACGCGAAAGCAGCGGTGTATACATACACCTGTACCATTGATGCACACCATATCACGACACAAAAACTAACAAAATTAATCAGCGACTTACCCTGCCGGATATCGTATCAACGCAACGAGGCGGCCCAGACGACGGATACTGTCGATACGCAGGACATGATGATTACCATGATTTACTCAGATACCAGTATTGCCATACCAGCTGGCAGTCAAATCATGGTAACCTGGGATGACGGGCGGACGGATGCATTTGAAAATGCGTCTGTACCGTCCGTTTATACTCATCATGCAGAGGTGAGGCTGGTTAGAGAGAAGGACAAGCCATGAATATCAACATTGACATCAGCCAGTTGCAGAAATACCGCCTCGTGTTGGGCAATGCAAAAGTTGAGGAGAAGATCCAGGCGGCGTTAAAAGAAACCGTCATGACGACGTTAAGGGAAACGAAACGAAACACACCGCACAAAACGGGTACATTGCGGCGTGAATGGAATACAACGAACATTGAAAAAAGCGGGAAGTCGCTGACAGCCACGATGTATAACGACACAAAGTACGCGCCTTATGTAGAATATGGGCACCGTACGCGTGATAAAAAAGGTTTTGTTACTGGTCAGTACATGATGACGAAATCCGTGGAAAAAGTACAGAAAAGCCTTCATAAAATCATGCGGAAATATACGGATGCCATGGCAAGGGACCTGACGAAGAAATGACTATACAGAACATCATAGATGGAGTAGCAGACGCGCTCTCGACCCTTAACAAAACAATGTACGTCAATGAGGTAAAGCAGGGCTATCAGAACGGGGACATTTTGATACACGTTGTGGATGCCTCGATTCAGCCTATGATGACTCTGCGATACCGCGGCAGTGTACAGATAGATGTTATCCAATTCAACGACGTTAAAACAGACGCGTACGCCATGGGCCAGCAAATCATAGACCTGTTGGAAGTCATTAGTACAGATGATGGCATGATACGCGGCTCTAACTACTCGTACAACTATACTGACGGGGCGTTACATGTACTAGCGACCTATGACGTATCTGTACAGCGGCCGGAAACGCCAGAAACAAAAATGCATACATTGACAACTACGGAAGGGGTGAAATAAATGGCAGACGAAAAAGCTACATCGGCAACAGTAACAACGGCAAAACCTGCGGAAGTTGCTACATACCCGCGGGCCTGGGCACGCTCGAAGAAGTACGCCCAGTATGCCGATATCATCAACATTTTACTGGACCCCGCAACGACCTATACAGAATCACAGGTAAACGCGGCTATTCAGGGATTCATGAAGGGGGCATTTAACTAATGAGCTACGGCGGCGGAACCTTTTTAACGCAAAATAAAGTATTGCCGGGGGCCTATATCAACTATGCCAGCGTTGTTAAAGCGTCGTCTACGGTATCGGATAGAGGCGTAGCGGCACTGGCTCTTGATTTAGACTGGGGCCCAGACAAGACTATCTTCAAAGTAGAGCAGGAAGATTTTCAGGAAAATCCAGAGAAATACTTTGGCTATGACTATACGGCTGATGAATTAAAAGGGCTCAGAGATTTGTTTTTATATCTCAAGACTGGATATTTTTATCGGCTGAACAGCGGCGGCGCGAAGGCATTATGTAATTATTGCGAAGCAAAATACGCAGGTACGCGTGGTAATAAAATCATGGTTGCTATCTATGCCAATGCAGATGAATCTACAAAGTTCGATGTAGAAACCTATTTTGATGGTGAACTCGTAGACAGCCAGACGGCAGTCAATACATTGGCAGACCTTGCGGACAATGACTATGTCACCTGGACAGACTCGGCTACTATCAATGCTACGGCTGGCACATATCTGACGGGCGGCACGAATGGCACAGCGGCAACAGGCACGGATCATAGCAATTTCCTGTCTTTGCTTGAATCCTATAACATCAATATCCTCGGTTGCCTGTCTACGGATGACACTATCAAAGCGCTTTATTACACGTACGTTAAGCGCATGCGAGACGACGAAGGAGCAAAAATCCAGCTCGTACTGTACAGCTATAGCACGGCAAACTATGAAGGGACTATCAATGTCACCGTTCCTGTTGTTGACTCTACATTCCCTGAAAGTTCTCTTGTATACTGGACAACAGGTGTCGAAGCGGCTTGTGATATTAACAAAACAGTAGGCAATAAAGTATACGACGGCGAATTTAAAATTACCGTCAAGACAAAGCAGAGCGATTTGAAAGCGGCAATTAAGAACGGCGAATTTACACTGCACAGAACAGATGACGATACATATCGTGTATTAGCAGATATTAACTCGTTTACGGCCACGACCAAAACAAAGACCAGTGACTTCAGTTCTAACCAGGTAATCCGGGTATTGGACCTGTTCGCCAATGACTCGGCTGTTATCTTTAATAAAACGTACCTGGATAATACGCAGAACATCGAAGCAGGTCGGACGGCACTCTGGAACGACCTTTGCGATTACTGCGCAAAACTCGTTAAACTGGGTGCTATTACGGATTTTAAAACGTCTGATATCGCTGTCGAACAGGGCGAAGCTAAGAACGCTGTACTCGTAACGGCCTATCTGACCCCTGCCGAATCGATGGAAAAACTCTATATGTACGTCTATGTTAACTAGGGAGGTGTGATAAATGGCTGATATGACACAGTTAATGAATGCGAAAGACGCTGTATGGGCTGGGGCGGCCTCAGTATATGTGACTATCGACGGCAATCGTTATAAACTCATCCAGTGCACATCGCTCGAAGCGACGGGCAAGAAGAACAAAAAAGAAATCCCGATTCTCGGCCGCGTATCTGCTGGCAATAAATCCGCTGGCATTAAATACACGGGCAAAATGAGCGGCTATTACAATACGTCGATTTTCCGTAAACTCTTGAAAAACTATCAGGATACGGGCGTCGATACCTATTTTGACCTGACTGTCACGAACGACGACGAAACGGCCGCAGTAGGCAAACAGACGGTTATCCTTAAAGGGTGTAACTTTGACGAACAGATTGTAGCAAAGGTAGAAGCTGGCGGCGACCCACTCGTAGAAGACGCAAGTTTCACATTCGAAAGCTACGAAATGCCTACAGAATTTACGGAGCTGAGCGGCATGACGGTATAATTCTAAAGAATCCATGAGGGCGGCAACGCTCTTGTGGATTTTTTTATATGAGAGGAGATATAAACCATGGATGTATCTATGTTTTTTGCTGAAAACGCGGCTAAAATCGAACACATTAAATACGTAGTATCTGACAGGTTCAAAGACGAAGACGGCAACCCTGCCGAATGGGAACTGGCTCCCGTATCATGCGCGGTTGACGCGAAAATTAAGCAGAAATGCCTTGTAAAAGGTAAATTCGATAATGCCAAATACACTGAAGAAATGGTTGCGGCCTCAGTCATTGAACCGAACCTGAACGACGCACGACTTCAGGACAGCTATCATGCGTTTAATCCGGCACAACTGCTGGAACGCATGCTTACCAGTGGCGAGATGAACCGCCTGATACTCAAGGTATTAGAAGTCAACGGATTATCTGAATCAATGAACGATTTGATTGAACAAGCAAAAAACTAATCAAGGACGGAGAAGCAGATTTTGTTATCATGCACTATGCATTGCAGAAACTACATATCCGTCCGTCTGAATATATCAGTATGAGCCGTGCAGAAAAGGCACTTGTATGCGCATCAATCCAATTGCGGGCCCAGACGGAGAATAAACTCACCAAAGACATCGAAAGCAAGGTGAAATAATGGCAGACGCAACTATATTAACTAGATTTACAGCAAGCGATGATGTGAGCCCCGTTGTCAAAGCGATAGGGAACAGTGTAGAACGACTGAATCGAGGACTGACAGCGGTCAACAAGGCCGGCTCATTAGTAGGGATAGCAACCGGATTTGCTACAGTAACCGCTATCAGCGCTACGATGACCTCAGCTATTACGCGTGCCGTGGCAACATACGAATCATTGCACCAGCAGGAATTGAAATTGGTTACTATCATGCGGCAACGTATGGGGGCCAACAGAGAAATGATCGGGAGCATCAACCAGCTTATTTCTGCACAAACTCGGCTCGGTGTAGTTGGTGGTGGGGCCCAGCGTGCCGGGGCTCAGCAGTTGGCAACATTCCTGTCTAGTACCGACAGTTTGCGCACCTTGATTCCGGCCATGAATAACTTAGCTGTACAGCAGAATGGTGTTAACGTATCGGCCGAAGCCATGGTAGGCATTGGCAACTTAATGGGCAAAGTTATGCAGGGGCAGACGGCGTCTTTGCGTCGGGTAGGTATCACGTTTACTGAGGCCGAAGAAAACGCGCTAAAATTCGGCACAGAAGAGGAACGGGCCGCAGTATTAGCTCAGGTAATCACGAACAACGTAGGGAAGATGAACGAGGTATTCGGACAGACTCCCGAAGGGCAGAAAGTACAGGCGGCCAATCGGCTTGCTGGTGCTTATGCTAACCTGGGTGCAAAGATTGACGGCGTAAAGAACACGGTCGAGGCGTCCTTTTCCAATATGGCGGCGGATACGCTGAACAACTGGGCTGACGGCATCGCATTTGCGTTTGGAGTCATTTCAAGCGCGGTCAGTATGGCTGTACAGGGCATTTACTGGTTCGGCTCTACCGTGGCTCAGTGTATCGAAATCCTGTCACCATACATCGCTTTACTGGGCATCATGTACGGAGCTTATAGTTTAGTAATATTCGCGGTCGGTGCTTACAACGTCGTAGTAAACGGCGCGGCCGCATCAACCAGAGCGTTATCAGCGGTTGAAACTGTAGCTATTGGGCTGATGTACCTAAAAGACGGTGTTATGAAGATAGTAGCAGGTACAACAGCAGCTCTGAAGTCCGGCACGGTGCTTGCAACAGCGGCACAATGGTTACACAACGCGGCTGTTATGGCGTTCCCTGGGATGTGGTTAGCGGCGGTCATTGCCATTATTATCGGCGTTATTGCGGCATTGGCGGCAAGTACAGGAAACCTGCAGGACGTATTTTCTAGTGTGTGGGGCACTATTGTAGATATCGTCACGGGGGCTATCAACCTTATCATTGACGCTATCAACGTGTTTATCGGGGCCATGAATAAAGCTGCATCCTTGAGCAATAAACTATTTAAAACCGATTTCAACCCTATTGCTACTGTCGAACACGTAAGCGGTCAGGGGTTAAAAGACGCTGGGAATCGATTTATATACAACGGTGAGCTGCCTGGCTTCGGGGTCCCTAAGCTCGAAACACCGCCCGTGATGGATGCAGAGAATGGCGGTACGGTAACTGGCGACTCGAACACGCCAGCCATCAAGGACAATACGGCGCGCACTGCGGACGCTACGGAAAAGATGGCGACAAAACTAGACATGACAGAAGATGAAATTAAAGACCTTATTGCCATGTCAGAACGTTCGGCTATCAGCAAGTGGCAGAATAACACATTTGAAGTACATATCACAAATCAGAACGAAATCAATAATGATACGGACATCGACGGCATGGGAACTAATGTATACGAAATGCTGAGACAGGCCGTATTACAGAGCAAAGAAGGGCTGGTGTCGATTTAATGTATTACATGTTCATGGGCACAATGCAGATACCAATTCCACCGCCTACAATGCGGACTAAGATAAAGAACAGGAACAAAACGATTGATCTGATTAATAAAGGGGAAATCAACGTCATTAAAGCAACGGGGCTGACGGAGTTATCCTTTAAGTTCATGTTACCGAATGCGGATTATCCCTTTAACCAAGCTATCCTGAGTAGCGGGGCTAAAGCCTCGTATTATTTAAACCAACTGGAAACGATGAAGCAGTCACAAGACTCGTTTCAGTTTATCTGCGTGCGGATGACGGACGGCGGCGATCTGCTGAGCATGGACAATATCAAAGTCACGTTGGAAGACTACACCATAGACGAGGACGCAAACGAGGGCTATGACTTCTGGGTTTCCGTCAAACTAAAACAATACCGTGAATGGGGCTCGAAGAAGCTCAACGTCAAAACGGATGCAGACGGCAACACAACAGCGACAGCAGAAACGACTAGGAGCACGACGGGCAAAACGGCGACACCGTTGTTAGTATCGGTTCAGAATGGTGACACGTTACAGACTATCTGTAAAAAATACCTGGGACCTGCGGCGATGAGCGCGGCGACTGGGCTACCGTTTATCAAAAAGCTTAATAAAATAGCCATTCCTGCCGTGCTGACGGTCGGGCAGGCAATCAAAATGAAAGACACGAGCCAGCAGACCACCAACAGCACAAACGGAGGTTTTATTAATGGCACAATCCTTTATTGATACATCCAAAACAACGCCAACAACTGGCGCGACAGGAACACAGCAGACGCACCCGACAATTACATATAACCTTGTTATATATAAAGACAAAGACAATATGTATCAATGTGAGCCGTGCGATAAAGTCACGCTGACGCGGGCCCGACATTGCGCACCTGCAAAGCTTCAGTTCAAGATACCTAAAGACTTGGTGCTTGATTTTACCGAAGGGGACCGCGTGCAGTTTTCCATCAATGACACGGTCGTGTTTCTCGGTTTTGTGTTTGAGAAAAGCCACAGCAAAGACAATGTTATCAGCGTGACCGCCTACGACCAACTGCGATACTTTAAAAATAAAGAGTGCTATGCGGCCAACAAGAATACGGCGAACGAGATTCTAGAAGAACTATGCACTAGTTATGGGCTGACCTACGCAGACGGTAAAGACGGCATGGCAAATACAGCGGTCAAGGTATCATGGCTTTTCGATGAGAAAACATTGGCCGATATCGTAGATTTTTCGTTAGGCTATACAACATTGTTCGGGAGCGGCCATCCTGTCTTTGAGTGTTACGACGACGCAGGAAAGATAAAGATAAGCAACTGTAACTCACCTGACATGACTCTTGATATCATCTTAGATGGCGACACGGTAGGCGACTACGATTACACTACATCGATAGACAAGAACACCTATGACATGGTGAAAATAGTACGCGAAGCCCCTGCTGATAATAACCGCAGTACGATGGTAAAAACGGGTGAAGTACAGGACAAAGAACACATACAGCAATGGGGGCGCCTGCAATATCTCAGCAAGGCCGACAGCAACAACATGACCCCGATAGAACAGGCGAAACGCTATCTATCCTTACATGATGCAAAAACGCAAGAAATACATCTGCGGGGATGCATCGGCGATGTACGCGTCCGCGGCGGCTCGAAGGTATATGTCAATCTGAACTTCGGCGACATCAAAGTAAGCAATTATCTGTTTGTAAATGGGGTAACACACACATTCGAGCAGAATCTTCATTTAATGGATATCGATTTAGATTATGTAGAACAGGCAGGAGCGTATGAAGTCACCTATGATAATGACGCGGCTATCCTGTCGAAGATAAAAGCTGCTGAAAATAAAAGATACTCATCGAGCGGCACTTACTCACAGAGCGAACAAGGGGCATACAGTAAAATGAAAGCCCTGGGCGCATCAGATGGACAGGCCGCGGGGATTCTGGGCAACGTAAGACATGAAGATATCTCGTATGATCCGGCGGCTACGAACGGTACGCATACAGGGCTATTCCAGCTCGACAATGACGATAGATGGGCGAAGTACGAGCAATGGTGCGAACAGACGGGAAACGACCCGTATTGTAATGATAACCAGATTGAATACGTCACGACGGTCGAAAAAGGGAACTTATTCACGGGCGAAAATTGTCCTTATGGTGCGATGCCGGACGACCCTGTGGAGGCGGCGAAATGGTTCAATGACCATATCGAGGTGTCTAAAACATCGGCGTCAATGGGCGGCGACAGCTCGGAACGAATCGCATCGGCCAATGACGTATATAATAGCATCACATCTGGCGAAATCGGTGTAGAAAGCCTGACATATCCTACAATCTATCACGCGGCAAGCGGCGCGGACCCGTCACTATTACAAGCGGGTGTAGATGCCGTCGTTAATAGCGGCAACAACTATTTCGGTGAGGACGGATGCGTAAAAGCGGCTACTGAACTAGGGAGCTATTACAACACTGACCTTGCAGACGCAGTCAATGACAATGTTGTTAGTGTAAGCGGCCTTGAATCGTACATGGAGGCCCGCGGCTATACGGTACAGGCCTACGACGGGACAGCGGCACCGGGAGATATCATTATCTGGAGTGACGCGCACGTTGGAGTTGCTGACGGCGCGGGCGGTTGCTATGCCAATGAAACGGGTGCAGGGCATTGCATGGTGTATGTTCCAGACGTCAATTATGGCTGGCAAAACAACGTCCCGCCTTCCTATGTAATTCATTTATGAGGTGATGACATGCCTAACGAAGGTCTGAAAACACTGGAATTAATCAAAGAAGTTGCGGTCGGGGCTATCGAGGCCCGCGGGACGTGCAATTTTGTTCTGGGAAAAGTCACGAGTACCGACCCGCTTGCGATACAACTTGAAAACGGCTTTACTATCCCCGAAGACAACATTGTATTGACGAAAAATACATGTTTGTGGTCCGTCGATATGACGGTAGACCACCAGACGGAGGACGCCTCAGGCGGCTCAGGTGATGCCGAATATGCCGCGCATCATCACGCGTATAAAGGAACAAAAACCTATCTGGTACATAATGAATTGTCTGTAGGCGATGAGGTGATACTCGGTAGGGCTGAGGGCGGTCAGAAATATATCGCACTGGACAGAAAATACAATCCTGACAGGGGGTGCAAGGATTAATGGAAAATGCAATAGATGGCATTACTACGGCGAATTCATCGTCTATGCCGTCCCTGACCTATGCCGTAGACTACGGAAACACGGGACAAATAACAGGTTATTGCGATGAAGCCGAAGCCATGAAACAGGCTATTTATAAAATCATCAATACCGAACGTTACCAGTACATTATCTATAGTTGGAATTACGGAATTGAACTGTCAGATTTGTTTGGTCATCCCATCCCATATGTGTATGCAGAGGCGCAACGGAGAATCATTGAAGCACTCATGCAGGACGACCGTATAACAAACGTCTATGATTTCACATGGAGCCATAATGCACGAGATGTAGCGTGCCATTTTACAGTTGATACCGTTTTCGGCACTATTTCAAATATCACAAAGGAGCTGACGAACATTGTTTGAGGAACAAACATCTGAGACGATTGAAAAGCGTTTATTAGCAAACATCCCGGATACTGTTGATAAACGCGAGGGCTCCATAGCTTATGACGCGACAGCCCCCGCTTCAATCGAACTGGCCGAGGCCTATATCATGATGGACGCTATCATGCAGGAAACATTTGCAACTACAGCGAGCCGCGAAAATCTGATAAAACGTGCGTCTGAATTTAATATCTATAATGGGCCCCTTGTCAAGACCACGTTCTAAAATTTTAAGAGTGGCAGTAAGCAG
>NZ_JAQDBC010000045.1:0-16316 GCF_027681725.1 Caecibacter sp. AF58-12pH5A
ATGCAAATAAAAAGAGGATGTGGACAAAATGATTTCTCATTTTGTCACATCCCCTTTTTCTTAGTACATCCCCCGCTGTTTCTGATGCTTCATAAACCAGGCATACAGCATGACGAGCAGCACCGCCGTAATGAACCAGCTGATTGGATAACCTGCCATGATCGTCGTAAAGGTCGGATACGCAGGAAATACAGTCCAAATCCAAAGGAGACGGAAACCGCAAATCCCCAAAAGAGCCAGCAAAGCCGGCGGCAAGGAGAGACCATAGCCACGCATAGAGTCAGAAATCATTTCAATGACGATATTGATGCATTGCAGGTACGTAACACACTGAAGGCGGATATGAGCCATGCGGATGACTTCCGGATTGGTACTGAAGAAGCCCAGGATGGCGTCAGCCTGCCAGTAAACAAGGAGCACCAAAAAGGTCGTCACGCTCAGGCAAAGACCCAGGCAAACCCAAAAGACACGACGGCAACGGGCGTAATTGCGGGCGCCGTAGTTTTGACTGACAAAGGTCGTCGCTGCCTGCCCATAGGCGTTGATGAAGCAATACACGTTGACTTCGATAACAAAGGCTGCTGCCGAAGCGGCCATGGCATCGGCACCGAGGCTATTAATCGCCGATTGGACGACGACGTTAGAAATACTAAAGACCATGCCCTGAATCCCTGCGGGGAGACCAATGCGCACGATCGTTGCCAAATACTGACGGCGTATATGCAGATCTCTCAGATCCAAATGGAGGACGCCTGTATTGTGCCGCAGGAAGCGAAAAAGAATACCTGAGCTCGTCACGTTGGCCAGGACCGTGGCGATAGCGACACCGGCAACGCCGCCGTCGAGAAAGATCGTAAAGGCCAAAAAATCGAGGACCAGGTTGAGACCGCTGGCTACGGCCAAGGCCATGAGCGGCGTCCGCGTATCGCCACGGCTGCGGACGATGGCCGCTTCAAAGTTGTACAAGCTAATGACGGGCAAACCGGCCAAATAAATACGCAAATACGTTTCTGCCGGTGCCATGACCTCCGAAGGAACACCTAAGATCGTCAATAGCGGCACAGCCGCCAGCTCACCAATAGTCATAAGGATAACACCCATGATCAGTGCCAGCGGGATAGCCGTATGCAACACGTCATGGGCTTTTTCCGGCTCCCGGGCGCCTAAATAGCGGGCAATGACTACATTAGAACCTAAAGAAAGCCCTAGGAACAAGGTGACAAAAAGAGAAATGACCGGCGTATTATTGCCAACGGCCGCCATAGCCTCCTTGCCGACAAACTGCCCCAGTACAGCCACATCCGCCGCATTAAACAACTGCTGCAACACGCCAGTCAAAGCCAAAGGCAAAGCAAAAATCGTCAATGTATCCCATAACGACCCGTGCAGCATATCGAGCTGCCGTGCTGCACGGGCCGGTTGTTTCTCTGTATGTGTTTCAGTCATATAATCCCCTACTTTTCTCCTATGATATACCCTGCGTGTATATTATAGTCTCTTTCAAAGCGAAAACAAGACTAAAGGTCAAAAAATCAAGAAATTCCATTTTTCAAAAAAGCATAAAAAAAACACCCTGACAAAGCACTAGTCAAGGTGTTTTTCGTAGTTAGCGGACAAATTCGCACGCCTCCCGTTGCTGATAAAGCCGCCAAAAGTCTTCCGCTACGATATGGGGATCACAGCGCCCGCCTGGCACAATAGAATCCGTGACGGTCATAGTGCCGACGTAGATGTTTTCTTTTTTGAGGGCTTCGTGCAGGGCCAGGCACATAGCCCGCAGAGCTGCTTTATCTAAGGAGAGAGGCAGGAAGTCTGCCATTGGATAGATGCCGAAGCCGCCGCCGGTAATGAGGATGGCGCCGTGTTTTTGAGAAAATTCTTCTCCCAGGACTTGTTTGATTGCATGATAGGCACCGGCTACGTCTGTACGGTAGCGGTCGACGAGGATGTCTGCCGTCATGCCTCCGGCTATAGCGGCGTCGGGGCTGGTGATGCCGACGTTATAAACGAGCACGTCGGGCATGCCGAATTTCTCTTTGACTGCTGCAAAGGCGCGGGTGACAGAGGCAAAGTCAGAGGCATCAGCCACTTCTGTCGCCACTTCAATGCCTTTTGCCGCCAGTTCCGTTGCATACCCGGCCAGATGGTCTGCGTTTCTTGCCATGAGAACAACGCGAAAATCATGGCTGCCAAATACATCTGCTACATGATTGCCGCAGCCCTTGCCAGCTCCTACAATAACGATAGTCTTTTTCATATAGTTTCCCCCAATCGATAGGCTTCTTTTGTCCTGCCTTTGCCCAGAATCTCGCCCAGGCTATGCCAATGCAAATTCCGTTCGTACGTATGATACCAGGTTTGTGCCTGTGAATACTCGCTGCCATCGGCGGTCATGAGGAGGACGCTCTCGCGGCGGAAGCCATTATAGCCCAGACATTCCAGGGACGCATATAAGCGGTCGGCAACGGTTTTCAATTTCCCTGTAATGGTCCAAAAGTACACAGGCGATGCAAAAACGACGACATCACAAGCGGCAAAGGCACGATAAATTTGGTCCATGTCGTCCTTTTGCGTACATGGGCTATTGGGGTCCGTACCTGCGTGGAGACAGCCCCGGCAGCTGTGAATGGTGAGGCCATCGAGATAAAATTCCGTCACGACATGGCCGGCTGACCGGGCGCCGTCACTAAAGGCCTGCACCAGTTCGGCTGTGCGGCCTTGTTTTCGGGCAGCTCCATTTAGAATCAATATATTCTTCCCCATCATATTCCCTCCTAGCGAATAGTATTCTGCGGTACTGTACCGAGTTTCTTAATGTCCTTGCCATCACGATCGCCATAAATAGTGAGTTTGTCCATCTCTGCCGTTAGGCGCCGGTATTCGTCAGGTGTCAGATCTACGGCAGCAGCGCCGAGGTTTTCTTTAATTCGTTCGGACCGGCGCATGCCCGGAATGGGGACGATGAAATCGCCACTGGCGAGAACCCAGGCCAAAGCCAGCTGAGCCATCGTACAGCCCTTTGTCGCGGCCACGTCGTGCATAAGCTTAAGGAGAGGCTCATTAGCCGCCATGTTTTCCGGCTGAAAGCGCGTAATGACGTTGCGCAAATCATTTTTGGCAAAGGTTTCACCGCCGTGATATTTGCCGCTCAAAAAACCGTTGCCCATAGGCGCAAAGGCGACAAAGCCAATACCTAATTCCCGGCACAAGGGCAAGACATCGGCCTCCCATTTCCGTTCCATCATAGAATACTCACTCTGAATGGCCGTAATAGGCGTAACGGCGTGAGCCTTGCGAATCTGGTCTGCCGTCGGCGAAGACTGGCCCCAGGCGCGGATCTTGCCTTCCCGGATGAGCTTGCCCATCACGTAAGCTACTGCTTCTTCCGAACCATCTTCCATCTGGTGCTCTGTATAGAGGTCGATATAATCCGTCTGCAACCGGCGCAACGAGCCTTCTATATCCTTGCGGATGCCGGCTTCGCTCAATTTCCCTTCGGGCATGTCCTGGCCCGGCAAGGGCGTAGGCCAAAACTTATCAGAAATGACCACCTGATCGCGGGGCAATTCTTTCAGCGCTTTGCCGACAAATTCTTCGTTCTTGAAATACGAGTACATCTCGGCCGTATCAAAAAAAGTACAGCCCTGATCAAAGGCTTCGTGCACCAGGCGAATACCCTCGGCTTCTGTCGGTCCGTCCCCGTAGGCATGGGTAAATCCCATGCAGCCCATGCCGATAGCCGATACAGTCAATTTCCCTAATTTTCGTTGTCTCATAGCAATGTCTCCTCTACCACCAATTAAACAAACTTTTTCCCTCATCCAAGGCTTCTAAGGCTTCCATATCTGCCGCATCAAGGGATACGCGTTGCGCCGCCAGGTTCTCTTCCATGTGCGTGGCGCTCGTGCTCTTGGGAATGACTACGATGCCTTGCTCCACGAGAAAGGCCAGAGCCACTTGGGCCACACTGGCACTGTGTTTCTTGCCGATCTCCAGTAAAACCGGATTGTGCCAAATGCCGTGACGGCCACAGGCCAAGGGCGACCAGCTTTCATGCTGCGTACCGATTTGCCCTTCTAGCCGGCGCAACCGTCCTTGTTGCCGGAAAACGTGCGTTTCCACCTGGTTCACTGCCGGAATGATGCGACAGTGATTGACCAGATCGAGATAGGCCTCTTCCAGGAAATTAGCGACGCCAATAGCGCGCACACTGCCGTCACGATAGGCATCCTCCATGGCCCTGTAGATTTCAGGAATATGGCCACTAGGCTCATGCAGAAGCAGCAAATCTATGGGGCCCAACCCCAAACGCTGCCGCGAGGCTTCAATAGAGCGGCGCGTATCATCATAGCCCCGGCAGCCCCAAAGCTTCGTTGTAACAAAAAGGTCCGCCCGGTCAAGCCCTGCTTTACGGCAGGCCCGGCCCGTTTCCTCTTCATTGCCGTAGCACTGGCCCGTATCGATAGACCGATACCCCGCCCGTAGCGCCGCAGCCACACAGGCTTCCGTCTGAGGCGGTGGAATCTGATACGTCCCATAGCCCAGAAGCGGCATAACAAGGCCGTTATTCAGCGTTACATTTGCCATTTCTCTCACCTCCGTATCTGTATTCTACGCCCAGCCGCGTTGACAGAGAATTGACTAAAATGCTAACATGGTATTAAGAATTTCTTAATGCCAGAAGAAGGAATGCCCTATGTATAATCACCTGCTTGATACGTTTATCCGCGCTGCTGACCTGGGCAGTTTCACAAAAGCCACCACCAGCCTCTACACGACAACCGTCTCCGTCATGAATCAGATCAACGCCTTAGAAAAGGAAACAGGCGTAACCCTCTTTACGCGGACGCACCACGGCGTCCGCCTGACAGAAGCCGGCGTCCACCTTTATGAAGCAGCCAAGGAAATAATGGCCCTTTCCGACCGGGCCATCGACGAAGCCCGTCACATCGAAGGTACAGCCCAAGCCACAATCCGCATCGGTACGTCCCTCCTGCGCCCTTGCCGGCGCCTCATGGATTATTGGACCGCCCACGACACTGGCACACAGCCCTTTCAAATCCAGGTGATTCCCTTTGAAGACGATCCGGCCAGCATGACCAACATGTTCAAATCCCTGGGAAAGGATATTGACTGCTTCGTCAGTCCTTGCGATTCCCGTACGTGGCAGGAAAACTACGCCATCTATCCCCTGCGCACATGCACGTGCTGCATTGCTATGTCCCGCCGCCATAGCCTGGCACAAAAAGAAAACCTTACCTGGTCCGATCTGGACGGTGAAACTCTTATGCTTCTCAAACCAGGTGAATCGCCGGCTTTGGACGCCTTGCGCCAGGAAATAGAAACGAATCACCCGGCCATCCAGCTTGTCGATCTGGAAAATTTCTACGACATAGCCGTCTTCAACGAATGCGACCAAAAAGGCTACCTTCTGGAAGTACCGGACACGTGGACCCACGTCCATCCGTCCATTGTCACGCGCCCGGTTACAAACTGGCACTACACCATGCCCTTCGGCATTGTCTATTCCCGTCACCCGTCCAGAGCCTTTGCCCAATTCCTCCACTGCCTGGATGACTACACAAAGGCCTGACACTTTCCCGAAAGGAGGACCTATCCCCATGAAGTACGCCATGCAATACGTGTACCCTGCGCTCTTCGCCCAGAAAAAAGAAGGCGGCTACGCCATCGAATTCCCTGACTTCCCCTGGCTCCATGCCAAAGGAAAAACATGGACCACAGCCTTTGCTGCAGCCGAAGAAGCCCTCAACCGCTGGCTCTGGCACGCCGAAGAAGAAGGAAAAACCCTGCCCAGACCTACGAACCCAGCTGCCCTCACACCCGCTGCAGACGCCTTCATTTCCCTCATCAAAGCCGATACCTGGGAATACCGCAAAAAGCACGACACCCGTACAATCGACCGCATGATCACCCTGCCCAAATGGCTAGACACCATGGGCCAGGAACGAGTCATCAACTACTCCATGCTCCTTCAAAGCGCCTTATTAGAAATGTTCCACCACAACCACTAAAACAGCACATACAAAAAGCCCTGCATCGGCCGATGCAGGGCTTTGCTGTGATTATAGGGCATGTATCGATGTCATTTTCCGGACGAGACCGTACAAAATAGTAAAGCCAATAAATAACATAAAATATAGCAATGCTTTGAGAAAGTGTTTTTCCTTCACTTCTTGATATGCAAGCTTAATCATTGCCAATACCAAACCAATGAGCAGACCTTTTATGATAAAAACCATAATACGTTACTGCGCCGCCTTTACAACCAGATTCTGGCCATGGGGACGTGTAGACGCCATAGCAGCTTCCAAATTATCCGGCGTTGCGTCAAGATCTGTATCTTCCTTTACAGTGACACAGAAAAGCTGCCCCGGTGTATATTCGATATTTGTTCCCTTCATAAAGAGGCCGCCAATGAAGGTAACAGCAGCTGCTACAGCAATGGCGCCACCATCACTTTTCCCGTAACCACTGACATAGCCGTTGACAGGAATCTGAATACCATTACGCGTTTCTACATACGGAATATTAATTTCTAATTTTCCGGATGAGCCAAAGAGGCCATTGCCATGCGCCTTAAGCACCCGTCCAATAACTTCCTGTCCCTTGGGAATGACAATAACATCATTGATCATCAGGTTATCAGCTGTTTTCAAACGGAAATTTGCTCCCGATTTAACGCGTTTCGAATGCAGTGGATCCTGAAGGACGAGCATGATTTGGGTATCCTTAGGTACATAAAGATCACCCCGCTTTACACCTTTAACAGTACCGGCATCCTGATTGAGAATTTCTGCGACACGGGACTTAAAGCCAGCGCCATCTGCATTATTCCCTTCCTGATCAGAATTTTCTGTCGGCATACTTTCCGTGATAATCGCAATCGACGTATCATGTGGTGCCGCCTGAACCACTGCCGTACCACTAATACTAGCCGCCAACAACATGGCTGCCATAATACTTGTTACTGTTTTCTTCTTCAAGGAAACCGCCTCCGTATAATTAGATATGGCTAATTATATCATTACTGATATCTCTTAAATCAAGGCGTTTTCCTATATTTATCATTTTATTAATAAGTTGTTCTGTATAAAAAGAGTAGTATAATTAATAAATAGATTATAAACAGACATACAGACGTGTGTCTTGTGAATTATAAATAAACGAGAAAAGCACCGCATAATGACCGCTTATTCAGATTTCCATTCTCATCCCTTCAACAAAACAAGCTAAAACCCATTGTTTTTGTCCTTGTCATAAAGACAAAAATATCCCTTCACATAAAAACAAGGCCCCCGCAAAACACGGTGACCTCGTTTCTTCTACTTCGCCAAAAAATCCAATACTACGTCGTTGAAATGATCCGGATCCTGCAGGAAATGGATATGACCGCCGTTAAAAGCAGCGACCTCTGAGCCCTTAATATGGGACTGAAGCCATTCCTCTGTCTTCGGCATTTTAGACGAGCGGCACGTGCCATACGTCAAAAGGCAGGGTACCGTGATCTTTTCCATGACATCCCGGTAATCACTCATGAGCATAGCCAGCCACATGTTGACCATGACGTGCACCGTATTGCGCTTGACCATGTCGAGGACCCAGGGAATCTCTTCCTGCGCCGGGCCGCGGAAAAAGATAGCCGGTGCAAATTTCTCAGCCACAGCATGCCAATCAACAGCAATGTCGTTCAGAAAGGCCAGGCCGGCCCTGCGGGTATACGCCGGATACATAGTATATTCCCAATGGTCCTCCGCATCGGCAACGACCTTCGGTGTCATATCGATGAGCACGAGCTTGGCAATATTGTCACAGCCATATTGGGAAATATAATCCCAGACAATCTGCACGCCCATAGACCAAGCCACGAGAATCACCTTCTTCACGGCCAAATAGTCGAGCAGCTCATGCAAATCCTTGGCAAAGCGGGACAAATACAGACCTGTCTCAGGCCGGTCCGAATCACCATGACCGCGCAAATCGTACGACACGACCTGGTATGTTTCGGCAAACGCAGGAATCTGCTTCTTAAAAAAATGGCGGTTGACGCTCCAGCCATGAATAAACACGACAGGCTGGCCCTGACCACGCACTTCATAATACAAACGGCAATTATCGTCTGTAGCAAAATAAGGCATAGAACACGCTCCTTTCCAAAAAACTATACCTGTAATGTGACTAGTTTAGGCTATGCAAATCCAGCGAATCCAGATTATGGCGCTGCAGTAATTCCATAAAGTTTTTGACACCTTCGTCGCCCAGATCAGCCGCTTCCTGCACGTAGCGCATGCCTTCCTTTTCATCCTTTTTTACATTGTTGCCCAAGAAAAGGGAAACGCCATACATGCCCATGGCCATGACACAGCCTCCATCGGCCGCTTCCTTTAAGAGCATCATCGCTTTTTTTCCATCAGGCTGCACATAGGAAGCATAGGGCGAACCGGGGCCTCCCATATACGTGACAGCTGCAGGCAGGCATCGGGGTCGTGCGCCGCCACTGCTTTTTGCAGCCAGTAGAAGGCTTGATCTTTGTCGACAGGCGTGCCTTGTCCTGCACAATACATATCAGCCAGACTGAGCATGGCCCGGATCTCGCCGGCTTCTGCTGCCGTACGCAAATAGCCAAAGGCCTTTTTTGATACTTCTTCATAGAGCTCATCGTCAGGTTCGGCCATAGAGACAATCAGTAACCCCAGCTCCAGCATAGCCGGCACATACCCTTTTTCTGCTGCCTCTTCCCAGCACAGGAAGCCAAGCCGATCGTCCAGGCCCAACTCATCGTTCGCATGCGATTGAACCACTTTTCCCAAGAGATACAGCGACTGGGCATCATGCGCACGAAACAGCTCCATACAAGCCTCTTCATCACAATAAGGCCCTATATCTACGGGATCATGGAAAACAAAAAACGCATCCTCCATGAGTTCCCGGCCCTCTTCGTTGCCGGCCAGAGCGGCTTCCTTGGCCCAGCGGACAAAAGACGTAAAGCTGGGCTTTGTACCGTAGCCCTCACGATAGGCCTGGCACAAAAGAAGCATCGCCGGAGAATAGTCCTTTTCTGCCGCTAACCTATAGAGACCGACGACCTGTTCGGCATTGGCCGGATCCCTGTATTTCAAATACTTGGCCAGAGCCACGATCCCCCGCGGGTCTCCTGTAGAAGCACCTTTTTCAAAATATTGCCGTGCCAGCCCGCTATCAGCAGAAACGCCATAGCCACCTGTCTCATAAATGCTGCCAATAGTAGACGCAGCCAAGATATCGCCCGCCTCCAGCGCCCGGCCAAACCACTGCAGGCCTTCGGCATAATCCGGTCCTGACAGGAAATTTCCCTCACAGCACAATTGCCCCATTACATGAATCGCGTGTAAATCGCCTGTTTCTGCTGCCTCTGTAAAAAGCTTCTTGGCCCGGCGGCGGTTCTTGCGGATGCCCAAACCATCCAAATACATGCCGGCCAAGCCGATCTTGGCATAAACATTACCGGCAGCGGCACCCCTCTCATACCATTCCTGGGCCCTGGAAAACTGCTTTTGCTCAATATAAAACTCCCCTAAAAGCCCCATGGCCACATCATCACCCGCCATGGCAGCCTGACGCAAAAGAGTCGCAGCCTTTTTCAGATCTGAACCCTCATCCCAATAATGCATCCCTAAATCGACCATGGCCTCCGTATCGCCCTTGGCAACACGCTGTTTGAGCTCCTCAAGCTCCGTCTCGGTCAACACCGGTTCTGTTACATCAGACTTTTGCATAATAGCATAACTCCTTCTGCTCTCATATCTCGTATATATTATATACATTCGTTATCCCCATTGTAGCGGGTAAGACAAGCCCGCGTCAACCAAAACGTCCCGTACGCAGAGGAAAAAGAATTCGCCTGGGAAAACAAAAATGTTGTCTTTCCCACAACAGCCTGTATAATAGAGTAAAAAAAATAAGGAGGAAACCATGAACATACAAATCTTCGGTACCAAAAAATGCTTCGACACAAAAAAAGCCATCCGCTACTTCAAAGAACGCGGCATCAAAGCCCAATTCATCGACCTCAAAGAAAAAGGCCTCAGCAAAGGCGAACTCACCAGCATCAAACAAGCCGTAGGCGGCCTGGACAACCTCATCGACACAAACACAAAAGACAAAGACACCTTGCCTTGCTCCAATACATCGTCCCAGAAAACAAAGAAGAAAAACTCCTAGAAAACCAACACATCCTAAAAACACCCATAGTCCGCAACGGCAAAAAAGCCACCATAGGCTACGCCCCAGACACCTGGAAAACCTGGGAATAAACGCTTTCTCCGAGACCGGAGAAAGTCCCGCGAAGCGGGGATAGAGGTTGAATATAAACAATAGGTTGAATCCAATACAACCAGTAGCCCTAACGGTGATACCATAAAGCTCAATAACCGGGGATAGAGGTTGATTTCACAAAAAAATCACTAAAACAAACCTAAAATATACCAACAAAGTAAAAGCCCCAGACGACACACAGCATCCGGGGCTCTTACTGTCTATATCAAAAACATCACGCCCAGTCAAGTCGAAATCCTATAGCTGCTAAATCTAAAAAAGCAAGGAATTAATTTTAAATAACCATTAAATTTAAAGTATACGAAGCGATAGCTTTCCCCAAGACTGGGGAAAGTACGGCGAAGCCGGGATAGAGGCTGAATACAGAACCAAAGAGGCGAAATTAGTAGCCCTAACGTTGATACCATAAAGCTCAATAACCATGGATAGAGGCTGATTCCACAACACACCACTCACACATACTTCGGCGTCCAAATCGTCCGCATCACAGCAGCATGGGCATCCTTTTCTTCCGTCGTTGCCAAGCCTTGTTTTATAGCACACTCCGCCACCGCTTCCGCTACGGCCTGCGTAAAGTTACGCAGATGAGCAACAGGAGGAATGACAGCCGGCCCTTCTTGCTCTACATCAACGAAGCCCACCAAAGCATGGGCTGCAGCAGAAATCATCTCTTCAGAAACCTGCGTCGCCCCAGCGGCAATACTCCCCAGACCCAAGCCCGGATAAATGAGAGCATTATTGGCCTGGCCAATATGATACGTTGTCCCTTCATACGTAACAGGTTCCACAGGAATCCCCGTTGCAATAAGAGCCTTCCCTTGAGACCAGCGCAACAGGTCAGCAGCTTTAGCTTCAGCTAATTCCGTCGGATTGCTCAACGGGAAAATGATCGGGCGTTCGCACCAGGACAACATGACTTTCACAATATCCTCCGTAAACGTCCCCGGCGTCGTCGACGTACCGACAAGAATCGTAGGCCTAACAGCCTTTACCGCATCGACAAGCGTCGCCGTAGGCTGACCGGCAAACTCACTCCTCTTTCTAGCAAAAGGCCGCTGTTCCGGCGTAAGATCCGTCATATCGTCAAAAAGAAGGCCCTGCTTATCGACAAGATAAAAATGACTCTTCGCCTCCGCTTCCGAAAGACCTTGCCGCATCATTTCCCGGCAAATCTGGCCCGTAATCCCTGCACCGGCAGTACCGGCACCAAAACACATGTAGCGCTGATCCGTCAACTTTTGGCCACTAATCTTCATCGCCCCTAAAAGCCCTGCCAACGTAATAATCCCTGTGCCCTGGCAATCATCGTTGAACACGGCAAACTCATGACGATACCGTTCCAAAATAGCCGCCGCATGCTCCCGGCCAAAATCCTCAAAATGCAAATACACCTGAGGAAAGAGCCCTTCAATCGTCTGCACAACATGATCCACAAAAGCATCATAAGCCGCACCACGCACACGACCATGACGGGCCCCTAAATACTGCGAATCCTCCAAAAGCTCTTTCCGGTCCGTACCACAATCAAGAACCACCGGCAAAACAACAGACGGATCAATACCGGCAGCATTATAAACCATGAGCTTGCCCACAGAAATATCTACACCATTCACACCCCAGTCGCCAATCCCCAAAATCGCCTCAGCATCAGTGACAACAATCAGCTTAATAGTACGATCCTCCGCAGCCCGGCGCAACGTCCCTTCAACATCCTCCGGACGATCAAGAGAAAGAAACGCCGCCCGCTGAGGACTAACATAATTATCGCTATACGACTCAATACTTTCAGCAATAACCGGATCATACACAATAGGCATCCACTCTTCCAAATGATCCTTGAAAGTATAAAAGAACAGAGTCCTATTTTCATTAAAAACATCCATCAAATACTGCCGCTTCTCCAGCCCGCCCTGCTTCCTGGAAAACGTATCATACACACGCACCGCCTGCTGCTCAATCGACTCAACCACAGGAGGCAACAACCCCATAAGCCCCGCATCCAACCGTTCCTCCAAAGAAAAAGCAGTCCCCTTATTCAAAAACGGATCCCCTAACAATGCATAACCAGTCTTCTTCATATAAACCACCCTTTCAATACATTTTCTTAATCATAGCACTATGAATATTAGATGACAATTATTATTTATTATTTTTCAATCAAATTAACTATATGTAAAAGGCTTTATCCGAAACTGGAGAAAGCCTACGACTTCCAAATCTTAAAAATCAAAGTATAAATCCGAAATAATCATTAATTTTAAACTATATAAAGCAATGGCTTTCCCCAAGACTGGGGAAAGTACGGCGAAGCCGGGATAGAGGTTGAATACACAAGATGCATTGGATTGAATCAGATACAATTAGTAGACCTAAAAATGCACCGCAGAAGGCTTTCTCCGAGACCGGAGAAAGTCCCGGGAGCGAAGCGTAACCGGGGATAGAGATTGATTTCACAAAAAGATCACTAAAATATACCAACAAAGTAAAAGCCCCAGACGACACACAGCATCCGGGGCTTTTACTATCCATATAAAAACATCATATTTTAACGAACCGCACTGCGTCTTGCACCTATGAGTCAAAAGTCCATACTTTACAAAATTAAAAAATACAGCTCTAATTTAAAAGAAACAGTAATTTTAAAGTATATAAAGCAATGGCTTTCCCCAAGACTGGGGAAAGTACGGCGAAGCCGGGATAGAGGCTGAATATACAGAAATGAACCCCTTCAGACCCAGTCGCTCCGCGACTGGCCCAGCTCCCCCATAGGTGGCGCCTTTTCTAAAACGCCCGGCTAATAGTCGCACTATACGTCACGCCTCTTTGCTTCCCGGCCCAGCCGGTGAGCTTCACATCAGCGCCCCAGGGCTCTTCTTTCGTAATCTTACTCTGCCAGCCCAGTTCCAAGAACCCACTGGAGCCATGGACGCTCGGGTTGGGCGTATCAAAGACCTGATATTGGGCCCTGGCTTCGCCGTCGAATTCATAGTCCCAGCCGAGGCCTGCGTAATAGGAGCGGCTGTCGCTCTGGTGCTTTGTCCAGCGCAGGCCCAGACGCGTGCGGTACGAATTGACGTCATCAAAATGGTAACGGCTGTCGCCGAGTTCGCTGTGGACGAGGACGGAGTCACTGCCCAAATGGGTCCAGAAGAATTTCCCGTACCAGTCGAGATCCTTATCGCCGTAAGTTTTCACCTTGCCCACGCCTACATGAGCGGCAATATACGGTGACGTCGTGTCGTATGTGGCGGCGTATTTCCCAATGATACCGCGGAAATCACCGTCTAAACGGCCGGCACGAACCATGCCTTCGTAATGAAGCCCGCTCTTTTTATCCCTGCGGACGAGAATGCCTGCACCAATATAGCGCTGATTCCCGTCAGCCCGAGCGCCGTCATCCAAGTGCGCCGTGTAGTTGCCATTGCCATATTCAAGGAACGGCATAACCGTATCGGCATAGTCGTCATGGAAAGAGCGGCGGACGAAGCCCAGTTCACTATTAAAGCCCATATCGTCTACATAGGAACCCGTTTCATAGCGCAAATCGTGACCGCCGAGGACGACGTAAGGCGTAAATTTCTTGCTAATAGAATGGTCCTCATCCCAAGCCGCAACGGCACTGGCAAAGCCATTGCTGGCCGCCAGGTCCGACGCATTGACCAAATTGTTAATCGCGGCTTCGCGCTGTTCCGGAATGAGCTTCGTATCGGGATTGATGACCGATTTGTTTTCCGGAATATAGAGAACAATCGTATTGGCATCTTGCTTCTTAATATCGACAGTGTGTGTCACAAAACCGGCATCAGTAACGCTGTTTTTGCCGCTCATCATGCTGTACGTGGCGCCATCGGAAGCGATCCCCTTACCATCATAGATGACCTTGATCACTTGTCCCGGAGAAAGCTGCGTCCGTTCTTCTACGCCAGCCGTAATGGCCGCACCAGTCACATCGGCCGTATCCGTTACCGTAACCAGCGTATCGCCGCCTTTAGCCGTTTCCGGTACGTAAAAATTAAGGTTCTGGAAATAGTCCAGGTTTTTGACCGTATTTCCCTGCGTATAAACATTGAGGGTATTACCAGTACTCTTCGTCTTATCCGTCGTATAGCCGCCGTAAAGGCTCAGCATAGACCCCAAAGTACCACCGGTAATATTTACAGTATTATCCGCAGCCGCGCCGTTTTCCGCAAAGCCCCCGGCAATAGCATTGTCATCGGCTTCGCCCGTACCGGCCGTTTCTGTGCCGATGGTACCGCCGGCAATGGTCACCGTATTGCCCGTCGCAGCGGACATAGCCGAATGACCGCCGAGAACGCTGTTCTTGATCGTACCGCCATTGACCGTCACCGCGTTGCCCACAGCTTTGCCGCTTAAGGTCACTTCATTCCCTTCCTCATCAAAGGTATTGATTATAGCAGCTTCGCCACCGACGACTGTACCAATACTGCTGGTACCGTTCACCGTTACCTGATTTTTTTCGGCATCCTTAGGCTGTTCAGGAAACATCTCCCAGCCAACCATATCGCCGGTCTGGCCGCCGACAGCCTCCGTTTCAACGCTGCTGTCCGTAATCGTGACGCTATTTCCCTTCGCCGTCCCCATCTGCCCCAGGCCACCATACACGCTCTGGGCCTGCGACCCCTTAGCAAGAATCACCTGGTTATCATCGGCAGCACGGCCATTGACAGACAGGCCCCCGAAAACCAGGCCGGCTGTACTATCTTTCGTATTGCCCATCGTATCCTTCACCTGAGACGAAGAAAGCTCTACTTTATTGCCAGACGTACTGCCCATCATAGAATAACCGCCGCTGACAGAGGAAACGGTACAGTCTTCGATGGAAGCACTGTTTCCTTCGACCTTGCCCCAAAAACTATACCCGGCATACACACCGGAAGAAAAAGTCGAACCGACCAAAGGAGCCACGTGGACACCTTGCAAATGAACCTGATTATTCAGCGAGCCGTATGTAGGATCATCCCCATCAGGCTGCTCTGTCAAATCATCCGGGTGTGCCCAAGAAGTTCCGCCAACAATCGACTGGAACGTGCCGCTGCCCGTATCGGTCACATCCACAATATTTCCTTCAGCCGTGCCATTAATAGCAGAACCACCAGTGAGAATTAACTGCGTATCGCCCGCCGTAGCAAGAGAAACAGTCACCTCATTCCCCTTCGCACTGGCATCAGACAAACCGCCGAAAATCGCCAGGTGCTTGCTCTTAATGACCGTATCACTCACGCGGACCACATTCTGATTCGTATCGCCATCAGAAGAAACACCACCGGCAATCAAATCCGAACCAATCTTCTCCGACGTAGGATGAACCTCAGCCTTCTCATACTCACTCTGCCCGGCTCCGCCAATAACAGCCCCCTGAATCGTCACGCGGTTCCCATTCGCATTCTTAGCCGCAGCCTCACCACCAACAACCTTCTGCTGCACAACAGCCCCATTGTTGATCGTCACACCATTCCCATTAGCACTACCACCCGTCACCGTATACGACCCATACGAAGCCTCATACGAACCAGACTTGCCGCCCCACACATTACCGGCAGAACCATCAGAAACCGACACAACATTGCTATCCGCACTATCAGCCTCACTGTGCCCGCCATAGACAGACCCATTCACAGAACTATCCACAACCGTCAACGAATTCCCGCTGCCAGACTGCGTATACGCACTCCCAGAAAGCTCAGCAAACTCCGACGCATCCACAGACTCCATCGCACCACCAGTCAGCCCCACACTAACCGAAGCATACACAGGCATCACAGAAACACCCGCACCAAGCAAACCAGAAACAACCAACGTCGTTAAAAGCCTCTCACGTCTATTCATTTTTTCTCCTCCAAACAATAAAACCGTACCCTGGCCACCATAAAAACAGTCCCACCTGCTTCTATCCCCACAGCTCAGAGGGAGTGTAAAATAGTTTGTGTAAATCGGTATTGCATGAATCTACTTTATGCCCCATA
>NZ_JAQDBC010000046.1:0-15673 GCF_027681725.1 Caecibacter sp. AF58-12pH5A
CACTACATGTTTATGGTACTAGTACGGCAAAGCCGGGAGAGAGGCCTAAAATAGCTTTCTCCGCTCCCCGGGGGAGAGAGGGCCATACACACCACATCCCAACCAAACCACACAAACCCACATTGACAGTGTTCCCTGTATATAGGTATAATAGAATGTATTCTTTTATCCACAAAAAGCAATATATTCATAAAACTTATATCAACCTAATCATACACAATGGGGAGTGTATCTATGCGTAAAGTTAATGCTTCGGGGAGTATTCCTTTCGAGAACAAATATAGCTTTTTTCTATTGCCCTTGGTGCTGGTGTGCGTCGATTATTTCGCCGTGTGGTGCGCTGAATGGGCCGCTTTTAGTTTACGGAATTTCTTGATTCCTTCGCCGGTGTTGCGGATTTCTTGGCTTAGTTCCCATGTCATCGGGCCGGCTGTGTTTTTGCTTTTTATGCAGATCAGTTCTCTTTACACGCGGCGCATGCAGTTTTGGCGCACCATGGCGGCGATTTTCCGGGTTACTGTGTATGCCATGGTGACGCTCATTTTGCTCATGTACGTTTGGGAAGTGGCTGGTAGTACGTCCCGTCTTTTTACGGGTTTCATGGCGATCTTTTCGTTTTGTTTTCTCGTTGCCTTCCGCTATGTGGCAAAGAAAATCTTCGAGCACTTCGGGATCCTTCAGATTCCGGTCCTCGTCTTAGGGGCTGGGAAGACGGCGGCTTTGGTCTTAGGTAACCTGAAGAGCGATGCCGGCTTGGGCTACGATTTCATTGGTTACCTGGAAGATAATACGCCGGAAGAGCCTGTAGCTTCCATGATGCCTTGTTTAGGCGGCTTTTGTGATGCCGAAAAGATCATTGAGGAAACGGGCGTGCGCCACGTTCTGGTTATCGCTCCGGGCCTGCATAACGACGGCATTCAAGACATCATTTACCGCTTACAGCCCTTGGTGAAGACCATTTCCTTCATTCCCGATATGGGCCGGGTACCCTTGGCAACTCTTGATATGGAAAGCCTCATCGATGGCCATATCGTGGCCTTTAGCGTGCGTAACAACCTGGCTCATTGGTACAACCGCTGGGTCAAGCGGGCCTTCGATATCGTCTGTACGACCTTGGGCCTCATCGCGTTGTCGCCTCTCTTCTTGGTCATTGCCCTTTGGATCTATCGCGATTCACCAGGGCCGGTCATCTTCAAGCACCGCCGTATCGGCAAGAACGGCAAGTCCTTCGATTGCTACAAATTCCGCAGCATGGTTATGGATGCTGACAAAAAGCTGGAAGAGCTCCTGGCTAAAGACCCGGCTATCCGCGCTGAATGGGAAAAAGACTTCAAGCTCAAAGACGACCCGCGTATTACGAAAAGCGGCGCCTTCCTGCGCAAGACCAGCCTGGACGAATTGCCCCAGCTCATAAATGTCCTTAAAGGAGAAATGAGCCTCGTCGGGCCGCGACCCATCATCCGCGACGAAGTCGAACGCTACGGCAAATGGATTGCAGATTTCTACATGGTCCGCCCCGGCGTTACCGGCATGTGGCAAACCAGCGGCCGCAGTGATGTCTCCTACGACGAACGCGTGCAAATGGATAGCTGGTACGTCCGCAATTGGAGCGTCTGGTTCGATATTGTCCTTATCTGGCGGACAGTTGGCGTTGTCTTAGGAAAAAAGGGAGCGTACTAAAAATATATAAGGTGAATTATTCAGACTCGTATAATAACAAGAATATGTTGTAAGGGAGCAAATTGATAGATAATTTATTTTCTATCAATTTGCTTTAGTGTGTTCTACATAACTCGAAATATGAAGTTAATTATTGTGTGCAAGAAATAAGAACATTCGAAAGATTGTGAGGTAACCATATGAAAGGTATCATCCTAGCTGGCGGCAGTGGCACGCGTTTGTATCCATTAACACGGGTCACATCGAAGCAATTGCTTCCAGTATATGACAAACCTATGATTTTCTATCCTTTGTCGACGCTCATGCTGGCAGGAATTCAGGATATTCTCATCATTTCTACGCCTAGTGATCTGCCTAATTTCGAACGCCTCTTAGGCGATGGCTCTCATTATGGAATTCGACTGTCTTATAAAGTACAGCCTTCCCCTGATGGCTTAGCTCAGGCCTTTATCTTAGGGGAAGATTTCATCGGTAATGATTCTTGTGCCATGATCTTAGGTGACAACATCTTTTACGGGGCCGGCTTGACGCGTCATTTAAAGGCTGCAGCCTCTATGGAAGCAGGAGCGACAGTTTTTGGCTATTACGTAGAAGATCCGGAACGCTTTGGCGTTATCGAATTCGATAAATCCGGCAAGGCCATTTCCATCGAAGAAAAACCGCAGCAGCCGAAGTCAAACTACGCCGTTACAGGCCTTTACTTTTATGACCATCACGTCTGCGAATACGCTAAACAAGTGAAGCCCTCGGCCAGAGGCGAACTGAAAATTACGGATCTAAATAAAATCTACCTGGAACAGGGCAACCTCCACGTCGTCACCTTAGGCCGTGGTTACGCCTGGCTCGATACGGGCACTATGGACTCCCTCTTTGCTGCCTCAGAATACGTGCGGGCCATTGAAACGCGCTCAGGGATCCACATTTCCATGCCTGAAGAAATTGCCTTCCAAAACGGCTGGATCGATCGGGAATCGTTGGCAGTCAGCGCCCGGGCCTATGGGAAATCGCCGTACGGCCAATATCTGCAAAAGGTCGTCGATGGCAAGGTTCTATTCGATTAAGGAGGCAAATATGAAAATACTCGTAACTGGTGGTGCTGGCTTCATTGGCGGCAATTTTGTCCACTATATGCTGCAGCAGCACCAGGAAGATCAGATCCTTTGTGTCGACAAGTTGACCTATGCCGGTAATCTCTCGACCTTGGCCGATGTTCTGGATCAGGATAACTTTACTTTCGTGCGCCTCGATATTTGCGATAGAGAAGGAATATACAATCTCTTTGAAAAAGAACGGCCTGACATCGTCATCAATTTCGCTGCTGAAAGCCACGTAGACCGGTCCATTGAAAATCCGGAAATCTTTCTCCAGACGAACATCATCGGCACGTCGGTCCTCATGGACGCCTGCCGTAAATACGGCATCGTCCGCTACCATCAGGTATCGACAGATGAAGTCTACGGCGATCTGCCCTTAGACCGGACGGACCTCTTTTTTACGGAAACGACGCCTCTCCATACGTCGAGCCCTTACAGCAGCTCGAAAGCCGGCGCAGACCTCCTGGTCCTGGCCTATCACCGGACGTATGGCTTGCCCGTCACCATTTCCCGCTGCTCCAACAACTACGGGCCTTACCATTTCCCGGAAAAGCTCATTCCCCTCATGATCATCAACGCCCTCCACGATCAGCCCTTGCCCATCTACGGCGATGGCTTAAACGTGCGCGATTGGCTCTATGTAGAAGACCATTGCAAGGCTATCGACCTCATCGTCCGGAAGGGTAGGACTGGGGAAGTCTACAACGTCGGCGGTCACAACGAAATGCGCAATATCGACATTGTAAAGCTCATTTGCCAGGAGCTTCATAAACCGGAAAGTCTCATTGCCCACGTGACGGATCGCAAAGGCCACGACCGTCGTTACGCCATCGATCCGACAAAGATTCACGACGAATTAGGCTGGCTCCCGGAAACGACCTTCGCCACAGGTCTCAAGAAGACTATCCAATGGTATCTGACCCATGAAGCTTGGTGGCAGGACATTATTTCCGGAGAATATCAGCAATATTACCAGACCATGTACGGAGGAAAAGTATGAGAGTATTCGTTACCGGTGTGAACGGCCAGCTAGGCTATGATACAGCCTTAGAACTCCTACGCCGCGGCCACGACGTTACCATGAGCGGCACGAAAGAAGCCTATAGCGGCCTCCCAGGCCCACTAGAAAAGGTACCTTATGTGCAGCTCGATATTACCGCTAGAGACCGTGTCCACGATGTTCTTACGTACGTAAAACCGGAGGCAGTCATCCATTGCGCTGCCTGGACCGCTGTCGACGCAGCAGAAGATGTGGAAAACAAAGAAAAAGTCTGGTCTGTCAACGTCTTAGGCACGCAATACATAGCCGAAGCCTGCCGGGATATAGACGCTGTCATGGTACATATCAGCACGGACTACGTCTTTAACGGCCAAGGGACGGAACCCTGGCCGGCTGATTGCCAGGACTTCGCACCTCTCAATGTCTACGGCGCATCCAAACTGGCCAGTGAAAAAGCAGTAGCCACTACGCTGCAGCGCTTCTTCATCGTCCGCATTGCCTGGGTCTTTGGCCCCAATGGGAAGAACTTCGTCAAGACTATGCTCAATCTGGGAAAAAACCACGACACGCTGCGCGTCGTAGCCGATCAAATCGGTACGCCCACCTATACGCCTGATGCGGCAATTACCTTAGCAGACATGATATTATCAGACAAGTATGGCTACTACCACGTCACCAACAGTGGCGGCTATCTTTCCTGGTACGATTTCGCCTGTGAAATCTTCCGCCAAGCCGGCTGTGACGTTCATGTCATTCCCGTGACGACAGCCGAATACGGTGCTGCCAAGGCTGCGCGGCCCTTTAATTCGCGTTTAGATACGAGCAAACTAGAGGCAATGGGGTTCGCATCCTTGCCGGCGTGGCAGGATGCGTTGCAACGCTATATTGCCTGGGAACAAGAAACAGAGAAAAGAGGCTAATACAATGGGACAGATCAAAGTAACGAAAAACGTAGGTGGCATCGAAGGCCTGTGTGTCATTGAACCGGCCGTCCACGGCGACGCCCGCGGTTATTTCATGGAAACATACAATCAAAAAGACATGGAAGAAGCAGGCTTCCACATCAACTTCGTTCAAGACAATCAGAGCAAATCCACAAAAGGCGTACTGCGGGGCCTCCACTTCCAAAAGCACTACCCCCAGTGCAAGCTCGTCCGCGCCGTACGCGGCAGCGTCTTCGACGTGGCCGTCGATTTGCGGCACCATTCCGATACCTATGGCAAGTGGTACGGCATTGAGCTGACCGAAGAAAATAAGAAGCAATTCCTCATTCCCGAAGGCTTTGCCCACGGTTTCCTCGTCCTCAGCGAAGAAGCTGAATTCTGCTACAAGGTCAATGACTTTTGGCATCCCAATGACGAAGGCGGCATGGCCTGGAACGATCCGGAAATCGGCATCATTTGGCCACAGGTTACAGGCGCCTATCCCGGCTCCGCCAGTGCAACTGGCTATACCCTGGCTGACGGCACGCCATTGAACCTCAGTGATAAAGATCAGCAGTGGCTGGGCTTGAAGGAAACCTTTGTTTTTGAATGATGAATGACAATTAAGGTGAAATTTAGGACATAGGAGTATAAGTAATGTCTAAAAGTATTACTAAAAACTACATCTATAATTTGAGTTATCAAGTGCTTACGTTGATTACTCCTTTTATTACGATACCTTATTTATCCCGTGTCCTGGGCCCTGATGGCATAGGTGAGTACAGCTTTACCTTTTCCATTGTCACCTACTTTGTCCTAGTGGCTAATCTGGGCGTTGCCAACTATGCCCAGCGGGAAATTGCTTACCATCAAGATGATGACTACGTATTGAGCCGTATCTTCTTTGAAGTGAATGTCTTGCGATTCGTGCTCGTCGGCGCCAGTATGGTCGTGTACTATTTCCTCGTTTCTTCGTGGCACGTATCCCATACGATTTATTGGCTCCAAGCCCTCAACATTGTAGCTGTCTTATTCGATATTTCCTGGTTCTTTCAGGGCTTGGAAGAGTTTGGCAAGATCGTATTCCGTAACTTCCTCGTGCGCATTGCCAACGTCGTCCTCATTTTCGTCCTTATTCATGAACCGGCAGATCTTTTAGCCTATACGGCTCTCATGGGGGCAATGAATATCATTTCCGGCGTCTTGATCTGGTTCTATGTGCCCCAATACGTGCACAAGGTGTCCGTGAAGAAATGGAAGCCTTTTCGTAATTTTAGCGTTATTTTACAGCTCTTTTTGCCCCAGATTGCCATTCAGATTTATGTCGTCATGGATAAGACACTGCTTGGCGTATTAGCCGGTTCTTACGCAGAAAATGCCTATTATGAACAGGCTGACAAAATCGTCAAGCTTCTCCTTACTATTGCCACGTCTTTGGGGACGGTCATGTTGCCGCGCATTTCCTATGCCTATGCCCATGGCTTAAAGGAAGACGTAGAGCGCTACATGATGCGGTCCTATCGCTTTACGTGGTTTCTTACGATCCCCATGTGCTTAGGCCTCATGGCCGTAGCACCGAGCTTTGTCCCTTGGTTCTTTGGCCCAGGCTATGGACCGGTGACGACGGTCTTACAGGTTATCAGTGGCATTATCATTGCCATCGGCCTTAGCAACGTGACGGGCATTCAATACTTAATCCCTACGAACCGGCAAAATGAATTGACCTTGTCCGTCACCATGGGGGCTATTTTTAATCTTTGTTTGAACCTATATATGATTCCCCGTTATCAAGCTTTGGGCGTAGCACTGGCGACACTGCTGACAGAATGGTTGGTAACCATTGTTCAGTTTTACATGGTGCGACATGATCTTCATCTAAAGCGTATTCTTTCTATGTCACGTATGTATTGGCTAGTTGGAATAATTATGTTCATCATGGTATATGCCATGGGTCAATATGCAAGGCCTACATTCTTTTATACAGTTATAATCTCCTCGGTTGGCGGAATCGTATATTTTATAGGACTACTTGTCTTAAAAGATAATCTGATTTATGCTGTACTTGATAAAGTGAAGAGTAAATTACATATCTAAAGTATACTTATAAAGGTTGGAAGCTGTCTATGTCACAATTACTATCCCTTGTCGTCCCTTGCTACAACGAAGAGGCGACCATTGAAATCTTCTACAACGAAATACTGAAGTACGAAAAGCAGATTGATGCGGACATCGAATTCTGCTTTATCGATGACGGCAGCCGCGACAAGACACTGTCCATTCTGCGCCAGTTGCATGCAAAGGATGAAAGGGTGCACTACATTTCCTTTTCCCGCAATTTCGGCAAGGAAGCGGGCCTTTACGCTGGCCTTTCCATGGCTAAGGGCGATTACGTAGCTACTATGGACGTAGACCTCCAGGATCCGCCGTCCCTCTTGCCTAAGATGTGGCGTATGCTCCATACAGAAGGGGAGGAAATCGACTGCATCGCTACGCGCAGAGATACGCGCACAGGCGAACCGGTCTTGCGTTCCTTCTTTGCCAAACTCTTTTATAAATTCATCAACGCCATTTCTAAGACGAACATCGTCGATGGCGCCAGGGATTTCCGCATGATGTCCCGGCAAATGGTAGACGCCGTCGTGGCCGACCGGGAATACAACCGCTTTTCCAAGGGTATCTTCAGCTGGGTAGGCTTCCGTACGGTCTGGCTTTCCTATGACAATATCGAACGCAGTGCCGGTGAGACGAAATGGTCCTTTTGGAACCTCTTCCGTTATTCCATTGAAGGCATCTTAGCCTATACAGTCGTCCCTCTCTATGCAGCGTCTGTCCTGGGCATCATCATGTGCGTCCTATCATTCCTGGCCTTAGCCTTCATTTTCATCCGTTCCTGTATTTGGGGCAATAATGTTGCGGGCTGGTCGTCCCTAGTCTGCATCATTACCTTCTTAGGCGGTATTATGATGCTCAGCCTCGGTATTATCGGTCTTTATTTATCAAAAATCTATTTGGAAACGAAGAAGCGGCAAGTCTATATCGTCCGGGAGCAGAAATGAAAACCTTATAGTGCTATCAAATTCTCAGGGTGCCGTCGTCACGGCATCCTGTTTTTTACGGTCTCATTCGTTGACGTAACAGACGCCCTCTGTCTATAATAGTTATATTGTAATCAACAAAGGTGGTGCAACCATTGGCAAGATATATTATGCTTCAAGGCACGAGCTCCCACGTGGGCAAGAGCGTCCTCGCTACGGCTTTGTGCCGGATTTTTTATCGCAGAGGCCAGCGCGTCGTCCCGTTTAAGGCGCAAAACATGGCCCTTAATTCCTACGTCACCAAAGAAGGCCTGGAAATGGGCCGGGCCCAAGTGGCGCAAGCCGAAGCAGCGGGCTTAGAGCCGTCTGTAGAAATGAACCCTGTCCTCCTCAAACCGACGGGGAACAGCTGCTCCCAGGTCATCATCGATGGCCGTCCCTTAGGCAACATGTCCGCCTGGGACTACCATACAGGCTATGCCCTCAAGGCCTTTAACGCCGTCAAGGCAGCCTTGGCTAAACTCGAAGAAAACTACGATACGATCGTCATCGAAGGTGCCGGCAGTCCGGCTGAAGTAAACCTTCACGATCATGATATCGTCAACATGCGCGTCGCCAAGTACGCCCAGGCGCCGGTCCTCCTCGTCGCCGATGTCGACCGGGGCGGTTCCTTAGCCGCCCTCGTAGGCACGCTGGAGCTTTTAGAACCGGACGAACGGGACCTCGTCCGGGGCCTCATTGTCAACCGCTTCCGCGGCGATATCAGCCTCTTTGACCCAGCAGTAGCCTTCCTGGAACAAAAGACAGGCAAGCCCGTCCTAGGCGTCATTCCCTACCTTGAAGACTTAGGCATTGACGAAGAAGACTCAGTCTCCTTAGAAGACAAGCAAAGTCTGCCTGCAGCTGGTGACCTGCAAATCGCCGTCATCCGCTTGCCGAAAATCTCCAACTTCACCGATTTCGACAGCTTAGCAGAAGAGAAGGACGTAAGCCTTTATTACGTAAGCGACGCCGGCAGCCTGGGCCAGCCGGACCTGATCATCCTGCCGGGCAGTAAGAATACGACAGGCGATTTGCAATGGCTCCGCCAGAGCGGCGTAGCTGCCGCCATAAAAGAACGATATCGTAACGGCACGCCCCTCATCGGCATTTGCGGCGGCTACCAAATGCTGGGCACGGCTATTTACGACCCTTTACACACGGAAACGGATTGCGATTCTATAGAAGGCTTAGGCCTTTTGCCGGTGGAAACGACCTTTGCTGCGGCGAAAGCAACCTATCAGGTTACAGCCCAGTGGCAGGCGCTGCCCTTCTTGGAAGCAACCCTTACGGCACCGTCCCTGAAAGGCTACGAAATCCACATGGGCCAGACGACCGTCGCTGATCGGGAATTATCCCAGCTCACCGTCACCAGCCGTTCCGGCCAGCCCTGTGCTCTCAAGGCCGGCACGGCCCTCAAGGATGGCCAGGCCTTTGGCACGTACGTCCACGGCCTCTTCGACAACGACCAGTTCCGCCGGGACCTGCTCAACACCTTGCGCCAGCACAAGGGCCTGCCGCCCTTAGGGGCAGACCTGCGCTATGACGACGAAAAAGAACGGCGTTACGACCGCCTGGCCCGCATCGTCGCCGCCCACTTAGACCTGGACAAGCTGGATGCCATCATGCGTGAGGCACACCCATGACGACGTGTATTGCAGCCTTTTTCCTCGATCTGATCATCGGCGATCCGCAGACACGTCTCCATCCCGTCGCCTTGTTAGGACGCCTGATCGGCTGGCTGGACCGTTTCTTTTACCAAAAGACATCCTCTCCCAGAGTGCAGCTCATTGCCGGCGCCATAGTCGTAGCCATCGTCCTCTTAGTGACGTGGAACGTCGTCCTCATCCTGCTCTGGGGCCTCGGAAAAATCGGTAATTGGTACGTCTCCGTAGCCGTTCAAGCATTGGTCCTCAGCTTTACCATTTGTCCGCGCAGCCTGGCCCAGGCCGGCACGGCTATCCGCCGCCTCTTGGAACACCATAATCTGGCCCAGGCCCGCCAGCGCGTAGGCTGGATCGTCGGTCGTGATACAGAAAACCTGGACGAAGAGGAGATCACCAGGGCCACTGTAGAAACAGTAGCGGAAAACACGACAGACGGTATCGTCTCGCCCTTGTTCTATTACGCCTTAGGCGGCCTGCCCTTGGCCGTCCTCTACCGGGCTATAAACACGATGGACTCCATGTTGGGCTATAAGAATGAAAAATACCTCTATTTCGGCCGTGCCGCCGCCCGTCTCGATGACGTAGCCAACTTTATTCCGGCCCGCATTACAGGCGTCTTGACGGTCGTAGCTGCCTTTTTATTGTGCTTCCACTGGCGCCAGGCCTGGCAGATCATGGGCCGCGATGCCCATAAGCATCCCAGCCCCAATGGCGGCTGGGCCGAAGCCTCTGTAGCCGGCGCCTTGGGCATCCGCCTGGGCGGCTACAACAGCTACTTCGGAAAGACCACCTTCCGGGCCTACATGGGCGATCCCATTCATCCCTTGCGGGCTCGTCACATCCGGCAGGCCATCAGTCTCATGTATACCGTCACTATCCTGGCGGTCATGTTGACGGCCCTGGCCTGGCTGGGGAGGTGACGCCGTGCACCTATCCGTCTCCGTCCCCGGCTCGTGCGGCGAATTCATTCAAGGCCGCTGGCACGGCACGCCCTTTTTGCTCACCTGTCCCATCGACCTCTACAGCACGGCTACCGTGCGCGAAGGCGAGCAAGGGCCCTTGCAAGCTAAAGCAAAAGCAGCCTTGGCCGCTACCTTAGCCTATCTGGGCCAGCCGGCCTTTCCCTACAGCCTCTCCGTCCAATCGCAGCTGCCACCGGGAAAAGGCATGGCCTCCAGCACAGCCGACATTGCCGCCGTCAGCGTCGCCGTCGCCACAGCCCTAGGGAAGACCCTCTCAGCAGCAGAAATAGGGCACCTCGCCGCTACTATCGACGCCGTAGACGGCGTCTTCGCCCACAACCTGGCCTTAGTCAACTACAGCACCGGTGACATTATGCGTACGTACGGCCCTGTACCGCCCATGAAAATTGCCATCTTAGACACCGGCGGCACCGTCCAAACAGAAGACTTTCACGCCGCCACAGACCAGCTCGTACCACAGCACACAGAAGCAGCAGCCCAGGCCCTGGCCAGCCTGAAAGACCAGGTGACAGCAGAAACACTAGGCAAAGCTGCCACGCGCAGCGCCATAGCGCACCAGCCATACCTGCCCAAACCGGACCTGGAACAACTCATCAGCCTGGCCAATCAACACGGCGCCCTAGGCATCAACACAGCCCACAGCGGCACCATCTGCGGCATCCTCTTCCCGGCAGATAGAAGAGAAGCAGACATAGAAGAAACAGCCAAGACCATAGCCGGCAACCTTGGCACCTACACCTACTACCGCACAGTCCGCCTCATCAGCGGCGGCGTGCGCATCCAAAAGGAGGGAATCCATGCAACCCTTTGAACACGGAGGCAACATCTACAACGACCCAAGCAAACAATGGCTTGATTAACGAGGGAACACCCCTGCACCAGTCAGCATACAGGGCAACCTGTATGACCAGTGGCCAAGGCCACGCCAAACTATCTGAATTGCTGGAAACTCCTAAAGACAGCAGAGCCACAACGCAAGGTTGAAACAAACCTAAACGTGAAGGCCGCGAAAGCAGAAAAAATCTACTGTATAGCATACGGTCAAACCCTACGTGCCAGAAAAAATGGACAATCAGCAGCCAAGGCCCGAACAAGGCAAGGTTCAACGACTATTCCCAAAAGGAAGTAGGTGCAAGCGCACCGAAGCGGATAGGCCCTGAAAAGGGATAAGATATAGTCTATGCTTGCACGAAAGTGCAAGAAGTTCAAAAAAGAGAACTGCACGGGCCCAGCGCACCCGTGTGAAACTTTGCTTTCCCTGGGGGGGAAAGTACCCATTGCAAAGCAATGGGGGATAGAGGCGAAACTAGTAGCTCTAACGTTGATGCAATGAAGCGTTAGCGAAGTCGGGATAGAGGCGAAACCAGTAGTAATAACGTTGGCTTTCCCCATTTTTGCCTTCCCCATGGTGGGCACAGCATGCCTGTGTGCATGCTGTGGTTCCTGCGTCCGCAAAAAGGACGCAGGAAGGGGAACAGGTGGGCGCGAAGCGCTCGGGAGAAGCGTATCGTGCCTGTGCGCACGATACGGCCTAACTACTACTAGATTGAAGCAATTCAATCTAGTAGCCAATTAGTAGCTCTAACGTTGGCTTTCCCCTTATAGGGGAAAGTGGGCGCGGCTTCGTCCGCGGTCGATAGAGGGTAATTACAAAAATTATTTTTATAATAAAATTATGGTTTCTGCATTGGCCCTCTCTCCCCGGTAACGCTAACGCTTCCGGTACTCTCGTCCCCTTCATGCGGCCTGTCGCGGCCGCACGAACCACAACGCCCACACAGGGGCGTTGTGCCTTGTGAGGAGAAAGCCATCGCTTCACATACCTTAAAATATATAGAGAGAGCTTTCTATATAAAAAACTGTGATTTAAGATATGCGAGCAGAAAGCTTTCCCCTTATAGGGGAAAGTGGGCGCGGCTTTGTCCGCGGTCGATAGAGGGTAATTACAAAAATTATTTTATGCAATCCCTCTATCCCGGCTTCGCCGTACTTTCCCCTCTGGGAAAGCAAAATCAGTACAGTGCAAATATTAATCCCTTGGGTCTTTCTTTATCTGTAAAAAACACAATTCTTTCTCACATAAACTCCATCATTCATTACCCGGATCCGGAGTGCCGGGAGCTTCGGGCTGCTATTTCTTCTTTCTATAGCCTCGAAACCTCGTTCATCCTGCCTGGGAATGGTGCAGCGGAGCTGCTGTACCTTCTTATGGAGGTTCTGCGTCCTAAGCGGGTTTTGATTCCGGCTCCTTCTTTTAGTGAGTATGCCCGGGCGGCTGTGTCTGTTCATGCCGACGTGGTGTATTGGCCTCTTCAGGTGGAGACGGGGTTCCAGCCGGATTTAGTAGCTTTGACTGCAGAGGCCTGTCACTTCGATTGCTTGTTCTTAGCGAATCCCAACAATCCTACAGGGAATTTACTGCCTCGTCGTGAGGTCATACAGCTCTTGGAATCCTTGCAGAACACAGACACGTACGTCGTCATGGATGAGTCGTTCATCGATTTCCGCAGCGATGGAGGGGAGTATAGCGTTGCCGATTTGGTGCGCTCCTATCCCCGTCTTATAGTTCTCCATTCTCTGACGAAAATCTTTGCACTACCAGGCCTGCGTTTAGGCTTTGCCGTGGCTGCACCAGAACTGGTCACCGCGGCAGAGGCCCATACCGACGTGTGGCACGTCAATGTCCTGGCCCAGGCGGCCGGTGTCGCGGCTTTACAGGATACAGAATATTTAGCTCGGACACAGTCCTTTGTAGAGGCCGAAGGAAACTATCTTTATGGCGAGCTCCAAAAGCTGCCGGACCTCCGCGTTTGGCCGCCGTCGGTCAATTTTATACTCGTCCAGAGTTTGCGCCAAGACCTGCCGGCCCATATGTTAAGGGAGCACCTTCAAAATAAAGGCATTCTCCTACGTGATTGTGGGAACTATCCCGGTCTTACGCCGTATTTCTTTAGACTCGCTGTCCGCACGCGGCGTGAAAACGAGCGCCTCATCCATGACCTGCGCGCTTGTTTGACCGCGAAAGACACGTAAAAACCGCTATAAATAGCATAGCTCAATCATAACAAAACGCAGCATCTAAGATTTTAGGGGCTGTTAATTTTTTGTTTACAAGAACAGGAAAAATGACCGGTTTTCCCCTAAAAATCGATTGAAAAATAGTAGCATACAAGATAATTTGAAAAAACAAGACTTAAAATTTTAAAACTTTTGCACAGTAATGGCCAGTAAACAGAAAAGATTGAACCATATTTCACTTTTATATTAAAACAAAATGAGAAGAACGTTAAAAAGCGGTTAAACATTTAAAATATCAATAACAAAAGTAGATATATTTAAATTTTTATGATAAAATGTAGTAAACAACAATTGAAGCGGCCTTCGAAGCGTGCTCACTGATTCTTGTTTTTATCTATTGTTAGGAGGTAAGACGTATGGGTGCAAAAAAAGGTAATCGAACTATTGCGATAGGCTTAATGCTTTTCGCCCTGTGGTTTGGCGCAGGGAACTTAATCTTCCCGGCTTCCATGGGTCAGGCAGCTGGTACCAACGTATGGTATGCCGTCGGTGGCTTCGTCATTACAGGCGTAGGCTTGCCGTTACTGGGCGTACTGGCCATGGGCTATTCCGGCTGCAGCAACCTGCAGGAACTGACCAACCGCATTGACAAGAGATATGCTATTTTCTTTACTGTTATTTCGTACTTAGCCATTGGCCCGGCTTTCGCTATTCCTAGAACCGGCACGGTTTCTTATGAAATCGCCGTTCGCCCGCTGCTCAATAATGGCGGCAGCGATCCGATTATGTGGGCCTTCCTCGTTGTTTTCTTCATCATCACCTGGTGGCTCTCCATCAGCCCGGCCAAACTGGTTGACCGTATCGGCAAGATCCTCACGCCGGCACTGCTCCTGACCATCCTGGCCCTGATCGTAAAATCCCTTGTAACACCTATGGGCGTACCTCAGGCACCGCTCGCGAAATACGCAACAGGCATTATGGCTCTGTCCCAGGGCGCTATTGACGGGTACAACACCCTCGATGCTATCGCAGCCTTCGTCTTCGCCATCTTGGTCATTGAATTCGTAAAAGAAGACGGCGCTACGACAAAAGAAGAAGTAACCCGCGAAGTATTCAAAGCCGGCGGCCTCGCCGTTAGCCTCTTAGCCTTCGTATACGTCTTCGTAGCTTACTTAGGCGCTCAGTCCGTACAAGCCATTGGCATGCAGGAAACAGGTGCTCCGGTTCTGTCCCTTAGCGCACAGATCCTCTTCGGTTATGGCGGTGCCCTCCTCTTGGCAGTCATCGTACTCCTGGCCTGTCTCTCCACATCCATCGGCCTCGTAACCTCTTGCGCAGCGTACTTCCATCAGCTCATCGGTCACGCTAGCTTCAAGACCTACGTAACCATCTTTGCCGTAGCCTCCTTCCTCGTAGCTACAGCAGGCCTGAAGACCATCATCGTCGCAGCTATTCCGGTCCTGATGTTCGTATATCCTCTCGTAGTATCCAACATCATCCTGACCTTCACACACAACCTCTTCGGCGGCCGCCGCTGCGTATGGGTATGCTCCACAGCCTTCACCTTCGTACCGGCCCTCGTCACAGGCTTACAGACCGCTAAAATCGGCCTTGGCCCGGTAGATGCTATATTTGAAGGATTACCGCTCCATTCCCTCGGCATGGACTGGATCCCCTTCTTAGTAGTAGGTTTCATCATAGGCCTCATCTACAAAGCAATAGTCCCCGATAAAGACGCACAGACTGAAGAAGCGTAAGACAAGTTGCTGAAGACTCAAAGACAAGTAAATAAGTGTTAAATGAAGCCCGTATCCAATAGAACGTGAACCCTGTTGGATACGGGCTTTGGCTTTCCCATTTGCCTTCTCTGGGGAGAAGGCGTATCGTGCCTGTGTGCACGATACGGCAACGGCGACGGAAGCGTGGTTCGCAACGCACCTGTGTGGGCATTGCGCCGTCAATACTCCAAGATTAAAAAATTCAATCTTGGAGGAAATGTGCACATCACGGAGTTACTACCTAATACTTGAATGAAATCAAGTATTGAGCCAATTAGTAGCAATGACCTGGATCCCATCCAGCTTAATAACTGGGGATAGAGGGCGTGAGAATAAAATGTAATGTTGTGTATAAATAATAAATTTAGTAGGTACCCTCTATCGACCGCTTCGCGGGCACTAGTACCATAAACTTGTAGTGAATAGGTCGCTCCTATCCGCTGCACTTATAGTTTA
>NZ_JAQDBC010000047.1:0-14422 GCF_027681725.1 Caecibacter sp. AF58-12pH5A
ATGCAGCAATACGATGTTGCTTATTGAATCGATTTACACAAAACTCTTGACACACCCAGAATCCGTCGCATACTTTTGCTATAATTTTTAGATGGGGTGATAAATTTGTATTTTAGTTATGGTGAAAAAGAAATAGAATACTTGAAATCCCGGGATAAGAAGCTGGCATCGGCCATGGATAGAATCGGCCATGTGTATCGTGAGACAGACGTTGATTTATTTTCCTCTGTTGTGCACCATATCATCGGACAGCAGATTTCGACTGCGGCCCAGAAAACGATATGGAAACGACTTTCCGCAAAACTGAACAAAGTGGATGCAGCCGGTATTTTGTCTCTTAACAGGGATGAATTGCAGTCGGTTGGAATGACATATAAAAAGGCAGATTATATTTTGGATTTTGCTGGTAAAGTTCAGAATGGCTCCTTTAATATTGAAGCATTAGAGGAAATGACGGATGAACAGGTTATCAGGGAACTGTCTTCTCTAAAGGGAATCGGTGTCTGGACAGCAGAAATGATTATGACATTTTGTATGCAACGACCAGATGTGGTCAGCTACGGTGATCTGGCGATTATACGTGGGATGAGAATGTTGTATCGGCACAGAGAAATCGATAAAGAAAAATTTATTCGATACCGCAAAAGATATTCACCGTATGGAACGGTTGCAAGTCTGTATTTGTGGGCCATCGCTGGTGGTGCAATCCCGGAGTTGACTGATCCGGCACCAAAGAGGAAAAAATCATGACGGAAGAAGAAATGTGGCAGGCGGTTTTGCGTAACGATGCAGAATATGATGGAATTTTCTTTTATGCTGTAAAAACGACGGGCATTTACTGCAGACCTTCTTGCAAATCAAGACCTCCTAAAAGAGAAAATATTTGTTTCTTTGAAAACTCTGAGCAGGCAAGACAAGCGGGTTTTCGCCCATGTAAGAGATGTCGTAGTGATCTGATTGACTATCAGCCAATGAAGCAAATAGCGGAGCATGTAAAACGAAAAATAGAAACGCTATACCGTGAACAAGCAAAGCTGAGTGAAGAAGTGAATGGTTTTGGTGTAACAGAGCGCAGAATTGCGGATATTTTTAAGGATGAATACGGCATGACACCAAAGACTTATGCGGATAAGCTACGCTTAGATAAAGCGAAACAATTTTTGATAAAGACGGATATGAAGATAATTGATATTGCTTATTCAGTTGGTTTTGGAAGCCTGTCAGCATTTTATCGGTTCTTTGAAAAAGAAATGGGAATTACACCGTCTGAGTTTCGAAAAAGCCATCCTATTTAGAATTAGAACAGGAAAATCAAATGTAAGCAAAAGCATTGGATGAGGTGAAGCCGGCAAAAGAAGAAATGCAAGGATATTTTGCTTTAGCTTCTATGCTAAAACCCATGATGTCCGGCTTAAAAAAAATACTTAGGAGAACGTTTTGAAAGTATGAGATTATATGACTACATGGGTATGTAGTTCGGACGAAAAGAGGCAGACAATGACCTATAAATGGATATATAAAACCCCAGATGGATTTTCCAATATGATTATGAACAGTGATGGTGAATATCTCACCGGCTTGTGGTTCGAAGGATCAAAAGATGCCGCCAAACACGTGACAGATTGCGAAGAACGGCGCCTTTATGTTTTTGAGGATACCATAAAATGGTTAGACCTTTATTTTGCTGGAAAAATCCCGAACTTTATACCTGAGTACAAGCTTAATAATTTGACGGATTTCCGCAGAGAAGTTATACAATGTATGCTGGCAATACCCTATGGGGAAACAACGACATACGGAGAGATTGCGGCCACTATTGCCAAAAAGCATGGAATTGCGCAGATGTCATCAAGAGCTGTAGGCGGTGCAGTGGGCTGGAATCCAATTTGCATTATTATTCCTTGTCACAGAGTAGTCGGCAGTAATCATTCCCTAACCGGCTACGGCGGAGGCCTTTCTAATAAAATAGCACTCCTTAATCTTGAACGGAATGATATGAGCAAGTTTACTATTCCAAAGAAAGGCACTGCTTTATGAATAACTAAAAAGATGTAAAAACGTTGTTTAGAACGCAGGCGAAGAAATTAACTCCCTGCCATATGTCTAAAGCTGAGTATACTGATTATCTGAGTGAACTACTCACTATCTCAAACGACTGCAGCGTTAGGTGGTGAATAGTTCACCTCTGTGTATCCGAACAACCGTCGGGACGCACAAACTGTTATGACTAAAAGAGCATGATTATTCCCTTGGAGACAGGACCCAGGCAGTCCAAAAGTGGGACAGGAAGCTAATCATAAATATTATTAGTAAAGCGAGGATGTGATTGCCATGTATCATCTGCAGCTGGAAACCTTTATCAGCGTAGCAGAGGCAGGCAGCTTCAACAAAGCTGCCGAGGAATTGTATATCTCTGCGCCTGCCGTCATCAAGCAGATCAATGCGTTGGAATCCGAACTGGACCTCACCCTGTTCATCCGGACCCATAGAGGACTAGTGCTTACGGAAGCCGGAGAGTCCTTCTACAAAGATGCAAAGTATATGCTGCAATACTTCAAAGGCTCCGTGGCCCGTGCAAAAGAGGCGGCACAAAGCGGAGAAAACCTGATTCGCATTGGTACCTCGCTCATGACGCCGGGAACCTTTCTGGTAGATTTGTGGCCACGGATACACGCGTATCTGCCAGAGGCAAAGTTCAAACTGGTATCCTTTGAAAATACGCCGGAAAACGCAAAAGAAATTCAGAAAAACTTCGGCCAGGACATAGACCTTGTCGTAGGTGTATTTGACCAAGCCTACCTGGACGAACGTGCCTGCGCGGCAACGCTTCTGGCAAGGGAAACGATTAGAATCACCGTACCTATGCGGCATAGACTGGCTGAAAAAGAATCCCTCAAAATACACGATTTGTATGGGGAAAAACTGATGGTGATTCACAGCGGCTGGAATAGCAGCTTCGATTTGCTGCGCCACGACATACAAGACAGGTATCCACAAATTCAGCTTGAAACATTTCATTTCTACGGCGTGGATGCCTATAATCAGTGTGAAAACGAAAACTGCCTGATGCTGACCATCGATCCCTGGCAAGACATCCACCCCCTGATGCGCGTCTTGCCCGTAGAATGGGACTATACCATACCGTTTGGGATTCTCCATTCGCCAACGCCGTCAAAAATAGTCAGCCGGTTTTTAGACGCCGTCAGCCACGTTGTCAAAGAAACTGAGAAGTGCTAACTAAAAGTTACTAGTGCAAAAAGAAGCGATACTTCTGTGAGAGTATCGCTTCTTTTATAATATTGGCAGAACAAATAGCTGCTAAAAGAAAAACGGAGGCTGAATGTGATGCATAGTTTTGTTCATAATATCCCGGTCAAGGTACATTTTGGTCAGAATCAGCTTGGCCATTTGGGTGAAGAATTGAAGAAATACGGAACGCGTGTCCTCATGACATATGGCGGCGGGTCCATCAAGCAGAGCGGACTCTATGATACGATCGTGGCGGAAATCAAGCAGGCAGGATTAGAGCTGTTTGAACTATCCGGTATCGAACCGAATCCCCGCATTGATACCGTAAGAGCAGGTGCCAAAATCTGCAAGGAAAAGGAAATTGATGTACTCTTGGCTGTAGGCGGCGGTTCTACCCTGGATGCTACCAAGTGGATGGCCGCAGGCGCCTGCGTAGACCATGACCCGTGGGATTTCCTTGACCGCAGCAGGCTGGCTCCAGTAGAAAAAGCACTCCCCGTGCTGGACGTCCTGACGCTGGCTGCCACCGGATCGGAAATGGATGGCGGCGGTGTGATTACCAATCCGGAAACACACGAAAAACTGGGACGCATCGTATCACCGACACTGTTGCCAAAGGTATCCTTCCTGGATCCCAGCGTGACCTATACTGTCAGCAAATACCAGACCGCCTGTGGCTCAGCAGATATCCTGAGCCATGTCATGGAACAGTATTTCAATCTGGAAACGGACCTTTACATGCTGGACTGCATCATGGAAGGCCTGATAAAAACCGTCATCAAGTATGCGCCCATGGCGATGGCCCAGCCGGATAACTACGAAGCCAGAGCCAATCTGATGTGGGCCTCCTCCTGGGCCATAAACGGATTCATCACCGGCGGCAAGCAACAGGCCTGGAGCTGTCATCCCATGGAACACGAACTCTCCGCGTTCTACGATATTACCCACGGCCTGGGACTGGCAATCCTCACGCCACGCTGGATGGAATACTGTCTCGACGAAACGACCGTTTCCAAGTATGTACAATTCGGCGTAAACGTATTCGGCATCGATTCGTCCCTGGACCCGATGGAAATCGCCCGTCAGAGCATAAAAGCCGTTTCCACCTTCCTCTATGACACACTAGGGCTGAAACGCACCTTCACAGAAATCGGCATCGATCGGACCCATTTCCAAACCATGGCAAAAAAAGCCTGCAACAACGGAACACTCCCAGGCTTCAAGCCTCTAAAGCAAAGCGATATTGAAAAGATTTTTGAAATGTGCCTATAAAGCAGAGACGCGAAGACTCTCCACAAAAGGAAAGCCTTCGCTTTTTGGTGTCTATCCTACATACGATGCGGCAACAGAGGAAGCGGTAATGCGCAGCTCAAATGATTCTACGGTCTCGTTATCGTATAGGGAAAAGGACAAAGCAGAGTCTGATGCTTTTACCCCAAGGACCTCAATAGTTTCACTGACAGGATTAGGGCAGTCAGTTTCGTATTTGGTTGCCTCCTTGAAAATAAGCAGCAACTGAGTCAGCTCAGGAGCACCGTCTACATAGTCCGGCTGCATCCAGAAAGGAATTTCGAGAAGCATTTTGACTATGCAATTTTCGGAGTCAACGTCTAAATCAAGAATCGTCGCATCGTGTATGACGTAGTAGCGTGAAAATTCTGATAAGGTCATTTTTTCATCATCCTTTACCACTTACATTGATCAAATGTCTCTTCATCCAAGATCTCTCGGATGAAAATACTGATGGACATAACTTTCCCATTTTCCGGATCGTCTTCCAGCCAGTAGCCGTTTTGCGATTGATAGTCCTCATTCCAGTCATCATAAGCAAGCGAAGGGTCCAGAGCCTGTGCAGCCTCGATGGTCATTCCGGTTTTTACTCCATTCGGCAAGGTCCCTTGATACCCTTCCCAGAATACCAACTTGAATAGCTTATTGTTTTTGGCAAAAAAGATGCTTAGAATACCATCAATAACCAGCACGGTCCAGGGATTGGGGACTGTTTCGTATTCAGAGCCCCAGACTTCTTCGCGATAAATAACATCGTTCTCCTTCAAAACAGACTGGATTTCGTCAACTGTTTGGTATAACTTGATATTTTCTGTTCCCACATAAGGGATAATGTTGTCGTAGCCTATCATCTAAAATGCCTCCTGAACAATCATGCTGCCTTTTCTGTACCGTCCGTTCTATAAATAAATCTGATATAATTATTGAAGAGAGCACGTGGATTTATCCTTCCTGGTTTTGTCGTTATAACTAGAATGGAGCATCCCGTGCTCTTTTTCAATACCTTTTTTTCAATTTTTTTGTCTCAGCAATTCCCGTCCCACAAAAAAGTGATGAGTCAAATTTTACTGTCCGCAACAGTAAGGGAAAGGATATCTGCCGTCTGATCAGAAAATTCGTACTTTTCATCTAACTTTTTCCGTAATTCTTCGATAGCTTCACCCCAATCGTGGATAAACAAGTCCTTTTCGTGCTGAGACTTAAAGCCGACATACGAGAATTCATGCTCATTGTTAATGAAGAGGGAATTATATCAGGCTTGCAAATCATCAAACCTGAAGTCAAGTTCGGTGTCACTGCGTAACTCTTCAGGAAGCAGTGTATCTTCCACAAAACCTTCTTCGTCATACAGCCAAATAGGATAGCATCCATATTCTAGTTTAGCTACAACTTTTGTAATCATTTTTAGTTTCCTCCATTCTTTTTAGTCTTTTTAGGATTTGCACCAACGATATATCCGTTCGATCCGATGGTCACCGCAACTTGGTGAATTACACCATCATATTTAACTTCGTAAATAGGGCGGGTGGTAGATTTTCCTTGATAACCTACAATTGTACCTTTAGACACTGCAGTCATCACAAAATCAGCTATGGCTTCAGTCTCAATGCCAATGGTGTTAAATTGCGATCCGTGTTTATCGACAATATGTGCGAGACCACTGGGATTTCCAACGTTATTACCTTTTTCAAGCCATATGATTATACCTTCCTGCCACGCGCAACGGGATTGCTATGAACAGTGTATATGATACAATAAAAATACTCAATACAGGAAATCAGGTGTTTGAAATGACAAAAAACGAAACCAGCAAGTTTATTGCTTTGATTCTTCGCCATAAGCCGGAGACCATCGGCATTACGCTGGATGAGCATGGCTGGGCCAATGTGGATGAGCTGGTTGCAGGCATTGCCAAGCAGCAGGCCTTTGACCGGGATAGGCTGGAGGAGATCGTGCGCACAGATAGTAAGATGCGCTATTCCTTCAACGAGGACCACACGCTCATCCGGGCCAATCAAGGACATTCGATCCCCGTGGATGTGGAGCTGGAGGAGAAAACGCCTCCGGATATCCTGTGGCACGGCACTGGCGAAAAGTATGTATCCTCCATCCATGCGCAGGGCCTGATTCCGAAATCGAGGCTGTATGTCCATTTGTCCGCAGACTATGATACGGCCGTAAAAGTTGGCTCCCGCCACGGTAAACCCGTTGTTTACACCGTCGCTGCCGGAGACATGCAAAAAGCCGGCTATCAGTTCTACCAGTCCGTCAACGGCGTGTGGCTGACCAAACGCGTGCCTGCCCAGTTTTTGAAAAAAATAAAGTAACTGTGAGTTGCAACGAAATCCCACCCCACGTCGAATACTCCCTCACAGAAACAGGCCTGAAACTGATCCAATCATTAAGCGCCATCCGTGCTTGGACAAAGGAACAACAAGAAAAGAAATAACTTAGTCGCTTTTCTGTTTCTGACCGACCAAGATAGCGACTAAGATAGCATGCCTATATTGGGCAAATCTGGAAAGAACTGTCCTGGCTCTATGGAATGATAGAAATCGTGTAATTTTGCCACCGGTTATTGATTCACAACGTGAAAGGCCATATTTCCACATACCCACACTCGAGACCTGATCAGACAACGTACTGCATCAGGTCTCGTTTTGCTATCTGTCTCATTTGACATTTCCTTTCTCCAGAGATAAACTAACAGTGTTAGTTTATAAAAAAAGAGGTAGATAACGTATGGCACGAAAAGGTATTTCTGAGGCTGCAATTATGGAAGCAGCCTTGCAAGTCATCCGGGAAGAGGGGCCGGAGGGGCTGCGTTTGCGGACCTTGGCTGACCGGCTTCACGTAAAGGCGCCGTCCTTATATAATCATTACGCCGATTTACAGGAAATTTGGCTGGCTGTAGCGGCACAGGTACAAGGACTGCTGGCCGAGGAGATTGCAACCGCCGTGGATGGCCTGACAGGGGATGCAGCCTTAGCGGCTTTTGCCAAGGCACAGCTGCGATTTTCCCGACGCGAACCCCGGCTCTATCAGGTTCTCCTGCGGCTGCCATCCCTGGGGACGGACGCTGCCGATGCCTTGGGCGAACAAAGCGTAGCGCCTTTGCTACAGATCTTGGACCAATATCATCTTAGCCAAGCCGACCGGATTCACGTAGAGCGTATGATCCGCAGCTTCCTCCATGGTTTTTTCAGCCTGTCCCAGGCCGGTTACCTGGCCCATCGCCAATATACGACAGACGAGAGCTTTGCCGCTGCCTTAGACTATTTCTTGTGCCTGCTGCACGACCTGGAAAAAAGAGGGGAGGGGACCGGTCATGCTGCATACCAGGGATAAACTCATGATTCTGGTCATGATGATCGGCGGCTTTTGCGGCTCCCTGAGTCAGAATATGCTCACATCTGCCTTGCCGGCCATCATGGCTGATCTTCAGGTCAACGCCTTCATCGGCCAATGGCTGACGACGAGCTACATCCTCGTCCTGGGCATCATCACCGCCGTCAGCGCCTGGCTCTTTTTCCAATTTACCGTGCGGCAACTGGAAATCGGTTCCCTGATGTTATTTTTTGCCGGCTGCGTCGCTGCCTTTTTGGCACCGGATTTTTCCGTACTCCTCATTGCCCGCATCATCCAGGCCTGTGGTGCCGGAATCACGATTCCCTTGCTGCAGATTGTCCTTTTATATCTCTTTCCCAAGGAAATGCAGGGCCGGGCCATGGCACTGACAGGGATCATCGTCGGCTTTGCGCCAGCGCTGGGCCCTACGCTAGCCGGTGTATTGACAGATACTTTTGGCTGGCGGAGCATCTTTTTGTTCCTACTCGCCCTTTCCGGGAGCATGGTCGCCGCCGGCTTCTTTGCCATCCACAACGTCGGCAAACGGCATTCGTCGTCCCTGGACGCCATTTCCTTAGAACTCTATGCCGTCGGCTTTACGGCCTTCATGCTGGGCATTGGTCAGCTGGACGGTCAGGGGGGACTGGTCCGCTTTACAGCCTTGCTCCTCCTGGGGATTCTTGCCCTGGCTCTCTTTTGCATCCGTCAGACCCATCGGGAATCGCCGCTCCTCAAGATCGGCCTTTTGAAAATCCGCTCCGTTTCGGCAGGAACGCTGCTCCTCGGCCTTTCCTACATATTGATGATGTCCGGTACGGTCCTCGTGCCCCTTTACATCCAGACCATCGGCGGCCATTCAGCTACGTTGTCCGGCCTCATCCTCCTGCCAGGAGCGCTCCTGATCGCCTTTTTGAGCCCCCTCAGCGGGAAACTATCAGACAGTATAGGCGCCCGGCGCGTCTGCATCATAGGCATGGTGATATTGAGCCTGGGCTGCCTGGGCTTCGTCTTTTTCTCAGCCGTTACGTCTGCATGGCTCGTGACACTTTTCTACGCAGTCCGCAGCATAGGCCTGGCCTTTCTCATCACCTCCTGTACGACCTTGGCTGTCGAAGGTGTGACCCTGGAAGATAAGCCCCATGCATTTGCCATCTTGAATTCCCTGCGGCAAATGACGGGCGCCCTTTTTACAGCCGTCCTCGTCCAGATTTCCGTGACCGCCTCAACCAGCAGTACACTGGATATGCAAGGCATGCACGTCACGTTCTGTGCCATGACCGCCATTGCAGCCCTAGGCATCATCCTGGCCCTCGTGACACCACCCAGGCACCTGGAAATAAAGTAAAGAAATTGATATACCCTGCACGCAAAGAAAAAGCTATGCTGGCAGCTGTGTGCAGCCCGTTTCTTAGATTGGTCTTTCAGGTGCAGGAAGGGGACAAGAATAGCAGCATCCATCAGAGACAACAAAAAAGGTTCTATAATAAAAGTTGGGGACTCGTGGACAATCTCTTCCACGAGTCCCCATTTTTGATATAAAATGGACATAGCCATTTTACTTCAATTCAACCACCACGAAGAACCGAAAGGAGAAACAGATATGTCCACGTATTATTTTATTGAAAAAGACTTAAATTGGGAAGGATTCTATCAAATCGGTTGAAAAAGTAGACGGCGTGTTGCATGTATACGCTGAATTTAAACCTGCTTCTGTTGCCTGCCTGTTCTGCCACCATAAAAAAGTATACAGCAAGGGATATTATGATCAAAACGTGCTGGTAGGGGAGTGGAATGCTGCCGCGGTTGTTGCTCATATCCACAAAAGACGCTATCAATGTCCCCATTGCCAGAGAGGCACATATTTCTGTTTCTACTGTGATTCGCTGGTTTGATCAAGTTCCACTCACCTTTCAGCCTGCGACGCTGCCAGAAGTGCTCTCTATCGACGAGTTCCGGGGAAATACATGGGGACAGCGGTATCAGGTAGCCATCAATAATCCGAAAACACATGAAGTGCTGGACATTATCTCTAAAAAAGATACGACAGTATTAACACAGTACTTTATGAAGTTTTCCCGAAAGGTCCGAAATAAGGTACGCTTTGTAGTGATGGATCTCTGTCCCCAGTTTCGCAAGGTTGTCAGAGACGTATTTCCGAATGCCCAGATTATTGGCGATCGCTTTCATATTCTGCGGCTTGTTATCTGGGCCATGGAGCGCGTTCGCAAGGAGATTCAGACCGAGTTAAAGAAAAAGAGGATCCCATTAAAGCGTAACAAACACCTGTTAAACAAGCGCGGCATGAAACTGACCCAAGAGGAAGCCCTGCGATTACGCGATATATTAAAAGAATCTTCAGAGTTGCAACGTGCTTACGGATTAAAGGAAAGCTTTCTTAAAGTATTGGCCATGGAAGAGCCGGAATCCGTCAGGGAATTCCTGTCAAAGTGGCTCGAACTGGTGAAAGACAGTGGCGTGAAAAGCTTTAACTCGGTAGTAGATACCTTTACAAAATGGCGCTCAGAAATTATAGCTGGGCTTTCAAGCCCGTATTCAAACGGCTTCACAGAAGGAATGAATAACAAGATAAAGGTACTGAAGCGAGTCGGCTTCGGGTTTGTAAATTTCAAACGTTTCCGAAAAAGGATCCTATTTTTGCAGTTCATGCGACCAAAAAAATAGGACGCAAGAAATGCTTGCGTCCTACAGTGGTGGATGTTTTACTGGGTTTCCCCAACTTTTGACAAAGAGCCACTTTTTTACTGAGTGAAGAAGACATGAAGAAAATTGCAACACGTGACCTGGGACACCCGCAAATGCTGGACACGAGGAAACCCAGTGAAGTCAAACGGGTATATGATTTCCTGAATAATCCGGTAATCACGTCGTTATGACCGTTGGAGAAGAATTAGTGATATGTCTTTGTCCGATCCTTTCGGAAATGAAGTGAGAGAAATGACAAAAAACGAAACCAGCAAGTTTATTGCCTTGATTCTTCGCCATAAGCCGGAGACCATCGGCATTACGCTGGATGAGCATGGCTGGGCCAATGTGGATGAGCTGGTTGCAGGCATTGCCAAGCAGCAGGCCTTTGACCGGGATAGGCTGGAGGAGATCGTGCGCACAGATAGTAAGATGCGCTATTCCTTCAACGAGGACCACACGCTCATCCGCGCTAATCAAGGGCATTCCATTCCCGTGGATGTGGAGCTGGAGGAGAAAATGCCTCCGGATATCCTGTGGCACGGCACTGGCAAAAAGTATGTATCCTCCATCGATGCGCAGGGTCTGATTCCGAAATCGAGTCTGTATGTCCATTTGTCCGCCGACTATGATACGGCCGTAAAAGTCGGCTCCCGCCACGGTAAACCCGTTGTTTACACCGTCGCTGCCGGAGACATGCAAAAAGCCGGCTATCAGTTCTACCAGTCCGTCAACGGCGTGTGGCTGACCAAACGCGTACCTGCCCAATTTTTGAAAAAAATAAAGTAACTGTGAGCTGCAACGAAATCCCGCCCCACGTCGAATACTCCCTCACAGAAACAGGCCTGAAACTGGTTCATCCCTAAGTGCCATCCGCGAATGGACAAAGGAACAACAAGAAAAAAGCTAATAGGCAGGCTTTTCCTGAGGCGATCGATAGAAACCGAAAGCAACAAAACACAACGGCGTAATGCGCATATTCGCACGTTACGCTGTTGTTAAGGCTGGACTATAATTGACCTAGATGGCCGGGAAAAAATGACCCACCTCATACCAAAATGGATTACCATAATAATAAGCGAACAAACTTGTTAGGAGGTAGTCCAAAATGATAGGAAGTGGGCTTATTATGATAATACGTGATAGTGCAAGCAAAGGCAAGGGCGCATATGCCATCGGCAAAGAGCAGCATATTTCCAAGAACACGGCCAAGAAGTATATGCAGACAAATGCTCTGCCAAAACCGACTCATAAGAGAGGTTCCATCCTGGATTCCTTCAAGCCACAAGTTAACCAGATGATGCACGATGGTATATTCAACTGTGTCGTCATCCTGGAGACCTTGCAGCAGATGGGCTACTCCGGTGGGAAAACCAGCATCAAGGATTATGTACATGCTTTTCGTCCCCCAAAGACCATCCCGGCTGTGCCACGCTATGAAACCGAGCCCGGCAGACAGGCGCAGATGGACTGGGGAATCTGCCAATATTTGGGCACAGATGGTGAGTTACACAAAGTTCCGGCTTTCGTCATGACACTGGGCTACTCCCAGCTCCGATACGTGGAATTCACAAAACGCTGTGACCTCAAAAGCCTGGAACGCTGCATCCTGAACGCTTTTGAATATTTCGGCGGAGTCCCTGATGTCGTACTGACGGACAACATGAAGACGGTTGTCCTGAAGCACGAGGCCGGGAAGACAATCTTCCTCCCAGCCTTCGAAAGTTTCTGCGCTGATATGGGCTTCAATCCTTCCACCTGCAGGGTACGTCGGCCTCAGACAAAAGGGAAGGTGGAACGGTCTGTCCGGTATCTGAAAGAGAATTTCCTGCCGGGAAGACGCTTCACCGACCTGTACGATCTGAACCGCCAGGCCCTTCAATGGTGCCAGCACGTGAACGGCAAGAAGCATGGGACAACGGGGAAAATTCCGCTGCAGGAATTGGCTGCCGAACAGCTGAACCCGCTTCCGGCCCAGTAGCTGTGCAACCGTTACCGCTGGGAAGACCGGCGGATCTCCAAAGATGGATTCGTCAGTTTCGATGGCCATCTCTATAGTGTAGATTGGCACTACAGCGGCAGGAAAGCCCAGGTCCGGCTGTACCAGAACCATGTGCAGGTATTCGTAGACAACCTTCCTGTGGCAGATATCCCGCTCTCTGAAGTGAAGGAGTATTATGTCCCGCAGCAGGCAGAATTGCTGTTTCAGATTGTCTGCGCCCGCTATGAGCGGGGCACCATAATGATGACCAGTAACAAGTATTTCAGTGACTGGGGTGAACTCATGAGTGATTCAGTGATTGCAACGGCTATCCTGGACCAATTGCTGTACCCTGCTCATGTGATAAATAGTAGAGGTGAGAGCTACCGTTTGAAAGATCGTCTGCGTGCAGGCTTGAACCCGGCCGTTCCCCAGCCCGGCCTTGGGAAAACCGGCCTTAAGGACTTCCTGCCCTAAGGCTGGAGAAGCAGTGAATTTACCGTTTTATTGGGTCACTTTTAACCGGCCAAATGGGTCAAATTGAACCCGGCCTTGACAACTTAATAAAAAGATGAAAAATTTGACAAAAAATAAGCCATCCATGGCTTAATAAGTGGATTTTTGATTACATAGTTAATGAGGAAGTGTCAAACTCCCGAGCCTATTTTTTTCGTACATCCTTGTTGATAATAAAATATGTATACAAAATAATTTCGTTATGATATAATATTAAAAAGCGAACGTATGTTGTAAAAACAAAAATAAGTACGAAGTACAGTCATACGGAAAATTTGTAGACCTCTCGCACTACATATTGAATGAGGCTCAGAAACATTCGATACTTTGAAATGAGGAAAAAATAAGAGATTAGTATGGGGGTTCGCGGAAACAGGTTAAGGAAATGGTTGATAACCCCGTCTGATTGGAGGCAGTCGCATCCCTTGCGGGTGCGTGGATTGAAATAGTATTTGAATACTTACTGGAACCAGTAGAACTGGTTGCGCCCAACACGGGTGTGTGGATTGCAAATGCAAAACGGAGCTATCTCCTAACGAAAGGGATAGCTCCGTTTTGCTATTCTATCGTATTTGGTGTTAGTTCAATTTTTGTGGCCTCTTTTGGGAGTGTAAAATATTTTGTGTAAGTAATCTCTTGTACAAATTTATTGTATGCCCATACTGGGGTAAATACATTCAAGGGTGGTAATTCATGAAAGGAAACAAGGATACTTCTAAAACCCCGGGTCAACAGATTGCAGAGCTTATACTTGAGAACTACGAGATGAATGATGCACAGGATGTTCAGGACGCTGTAAAGCAGGTATTTGCGCCTATCTTTGAGGCGATGCTCAATGGTGAGCTGGATTCACACCTCGGCCGCAAGTGAAATGATAAACTGAAGTTGTAACACCAGTGACTGATAAACTATAATAACATAGGAGGTTATTTATCATGCCACAACGTTACGATGAAATGTTTAAAAAGCAGATTGTTCGCCTTCGGATTGAAGAAGGCCAATCCATGAAAAGCATCATGGAAGAATATGGAATATCCAAATCCAGTATTATCAAATGGTGCAAGGAATTTCGCGAAGAATGCCAAAACAACTTTAGCGTACGCGTCCAGAAATCTGCTTTCGAGGCACTCTTAGGACGTAAAAAATATACAAGACTCATAGAAGAAAGCCAGCGCATTATTGATCCTAGTACAGATTCCTTGCGCATCTACATCTTAGACTCGATCATTAATGTCTATACGTGGGGACTGGGAGAACGAAAAGAAGAGGATTGTGTTATATAATGGGCCTGTGAATTCAGACCAGTACTGAAAATTTTAAGAGTGCATGATATAG
>NZ_JAQDBC010000048.1:0-13278 GCF_027681725.1 Caecibacter sp. AF58-12pH5A
TCTGATACTCCCCTATAAAAATGGCTATTTATCAACTGTTTGTTGTGACATAGCCTTTAGAATAACACTTTCAGTATAAGCACCAATATAATCGTATTTTTCACTTTAACTCTGATAAAATTTTAACAGTTTTCTGAATCCCAGTTTTTATATTATAAAATGGATACCACCCTAACATCCGTAATTTAGATCCATCTAGTCTCGCCTTTGTAGCCTTGCTATAACCAGCCTTTTCAATAGCATCTGGAATTTCAAAAATTACTTTTGTTCCTGCAATGCTCGCAAGAATAGAAGCAAGATTTCTTAGAGTAATATCTGAGCTTTGATTCGCAATATTATAAGCTTCTCCTGTTTTTCCTAATAGAAGAATTATCAAAAGCCCTAAAACAGCATCTGCCATATACGTATAGGAATAATACTGGTTCCCTGCACTCTTTAAAACGATATTTTCTCCTGCCACAGCTTTTTTAATAAATTGACTGATGGCCTTTGTATCACTTTCCAACATAGTAGGGCCATAGGAGCGCGTAAACCTTGGAATAACTATATCTAGATTTTTTTGCTCTATATACGCCTGACATAGAGCTTCTCCACACCGTTTGCTTTCTGGATATCCAGCACGCAATGTATTGCAATTTATATAGCCACAATAATGTTCATCAAAAAATTCCTGATCGCCTCTATTTTCCCCATAAATCTCATTGGAAGACGCAAAAACAAATCTTTTAGTATTATGTTCCACACTGAAATCCAACATATTTTTCAAACCAATAATATTAGTCGTAATCGTTCCAATAGGATCAATTGCATAGGCCACCGGATGAGTATTGCTGGCTAGATGGAAGACATAATCAACGTTCTCATCTGTTTTTCCTTGCATCGGTTCATTAATATCATGGGAAATAAAATGAAAAAAAGGAGAATCAATATAAAAAGAAAAACGTTTCAAAGCTTTTTCCACATTTCTCCCCAATGCAAAAATACGGCAGTTTGCCTTTTTATAGGTATTACGCCACATAAGTACATCAACCAAAAAAGAACCAATCAAGCCTGTAGCTCCAGAAATAAGAACTGAAGTATCTGAGATTTTTTCCCAAGGCAGGGCCATTTCTGCTACTTTTTTAACGTCTTCTATATATAAAGGATGTTCATGCATATCCATTTTCTGTTCCTCACTTTAACCAAGTATCTTTATCCGCCTTCAAATACGCTTTAAACAATTCCAAATCATCTTTAGTAGTCAGCTTAATATTTTTATCAGATCCTGCTGCAAAATAGAGAGTTACTCCCAATTCTACCATCATGGTATTGGTATAGGAAGACCCATAGATACCAATTTTCTTTTCAAAAGCCTCATGATATTTTTTATCTAAAAGGTCAAAACGATATGCCTGAGGCGTAGAAACCCGGCGTAGTGTTTCTCTCGGAATATATTGTTTTGTAGTGGTGTTATCGTCGGGATTTATAATAAAAATCTGTTCATTATAAGGCATGGAAGTCACTGCATTTCCGTATTTTTGTGCCTTAAGCAGGACATCCGTCAGAACGGTAGCGTCAACCAATGGACGAATACCATCGTGAATTACAATAATATCATCTAATTGTGCCTTACCTTCCAGATTATAGACCCCATTGCGAATGGATTCCTGACCAGACAATCCCCCAGAAACTATCCATTTTAATTTGGTTATATTGAATTGACGAGCATAAGCTCGGAGTACATCGTGCCACCCATCAATACATACAACTTCAATAGCATCAATTTGCGGATGCCTTTCAAAACCTTCCAATGTATACAAAAGCACAGGCTTGTCATATACATTAATAAACTGTTTGGGGATATCCTGTCCCATACGCTTACCAGAGCCACCGGCAATTATCAATGCTATATTCATCTTATCTCCTCTTTCCAGTACGCTTTGAATGCATGTTCTGAATATCTTTGATTTTCAGGAGGTAATTCCATATAATTATCCCCGTATAAATTTTTTAAATAAGATTGATAACCTTTGGGTGCCCAAAATTTATAGCCCTCAAAGTCAACGGGTATACGTTCTTTATATATACTACCTGGAACAATTTCTTTAGTCCCATAATGATTGACTACTACTACAGCCACAAATTTATCTAGATTAAATTTATAAATTCTCCCTACTTGATGAACTAGCTTCACCCAAAAGGAAGGCGGTGTCCATCCAAAAGCCAAAATCATTAAATATTTTATAATCGTTCTCAACCTATTTTTTAATCGACCTGATATTGAAGAAATTTTATATCTATGGCTCTTCTGCAGTTTTAATACTGTGCAACGATTTAAGGTTACTAAAATTTTTTCTATTAAAAACTCAACTTTTTGCAGAATATAATAACATGAAACACCATCAATAGGAAAAACATCTACATAAACACCTGTTGGATATTTGTCAAATGGTATTTCCATAATTGTTCTATTATCGATGATTCGACCAGCAAGATCCCAATAACCCGAAAAAGACTCTATGGACAAGCTTTTATAAATTAGGTTTTTGTAGTTTTTCATCGCATATTCATAATCTGTTCTTGGCATCATGATATCAATATCATCATCCCAAGGGATGAAACCTTTATGCCTAATCGCTCCCAATAAAGTACCCCCGGAAAGATAATATTTTAAATTATTCTCATCACAATATTTAGCAAAATCAACTAAAATATCTAATTGTATTCTCTTAATTTCTTGTAATGTCAATTCATTCTTATGCATATTTTCAAAATGTTCCATATTCATGCCTATTACCTTATTGTACCTGTATACCATTAAACATTTATAGCAAACGCTTTAAAATAACCAAATATTTGTCTGATGCTGTATTCCAATCATATGAATTACAACATTTTTTGTCAAGAACGTTTGATTTTTCTGTAATATTAAAAATCAGGTTTGATGCCAAGTCTTGCTCATCAGTCGCTTTAAAATACTTCACACAATCTCCGTAAATTTCTCGAAGAACAGGAATATCACTACACAAAATATTATGACATCCGGCAGCCATCGCTTCCAATGGTGGCAATCCAAACCCTTCATATAAAGATGGAAACACAAGCAAGTCTGCATAATGATAATAATTTTTCAGTTCCTCATCTGAAACAAATCCCGTAAAGGAAATTCGATTTCCTGCTTGCTCCGCCAATCGTCCAACTTCCTCATCGCCGGTTATGAATCCTTCTTTTTTGCCTACGATGACTAAAGAATGTGGAATTCTGTCCATCACATTCTGAAATGAACGAACCAGAGTCCGTAAATTTTTATGAGGTTTCACATTGCCTACATACAAAATATACGGTTTCGCAAAAATTCGCTGTTTTTGCTGCAATGGAGTGCTCCAAAATTCATCCACTCCATTGTAAATCACACTTACCTTATTGGAGGATACACCAGTAAATCGACACAATTCAGCTTTCGTAAAATGGGATACACAAATAATATGCGAAGCTTTTGCAGCTGCAGCTTGAAACATGATTTTTGCATAGAACTTTTTCAGAGCTCCATCTACAAATTGTGGCATAGCCAAGTGAAATACATCGTGTACTGTTACAAGCATCCGGCCACGATAAAAAACAGGAATATTATAATGGGGAACCCAGAGCAAATCTGTTTCTCGTGGAATTTTTTGGACCAGTTCCAATTGCTCACGAATCGTATAAATCGCACTTTTACAAGAAACATATTGCACATTTTCAGCGATTAACCAAGGATACTTCCGCATCATTTCCGGATGGCCAAGTAAATAAAATGTTGTATCCGGCATAGACGGAATAACACGTTTCAGTATGTTCCGCAGTACTGTGCCAATACCGGAAGATTCCAGCATACGAGCATCAACGGTAATTTTTTTCATCAATAATCCTCCGCACCTTTTTCTGACAGAACGCGATTTACATAATTTTTAAAATTCTGTCGAAATATTGCTCCGCTGAACTGTTCGGCGTGGTGACGGCAGTTATTGTAGGTGATGGCCGTCTGTTCCTGTTCAAATCTGGCAACAGCAGCTTTGAGGGATTCCACTGTTTGTTCTTTGAAGAATACACCTGTTGGATTATCTCGTACACCTAATTCACGAACCGTTTCCAGCGATCCCCCCTTGCCATATGCGATGACTGGTGTTCCACACGCCTGTGCTTCAACTGGGGTAATCCCAAAATCTTCTTCAGCTGCAAACACAAATGCTTTAGCATGCTGCATTTTATCTTTAAGAACTTCGTCAGGAGCAAAGCCTAATAAAGAAATATTAGGTCCTGCTTTTCCCTTAATTTTCTCAAAATCTGGTCCATCCCCAATAACAACTAGTTTTTTATCTGGCATTTGAGAAAAGGCTTCTACGATAAGATCCATTTTTTTGTAAGGGACCATGCGAGAAGCTGTAACATAGTAATCATCTTTATCTTCACAATATTCAAATTTCTCGATATCTACTGGTGGATAAATGACGGTAGCTTCACGTCGATAGCATTTCCATATTCGTTTCGCTATAAAATGAGAATTGGCAATAAAATAATCCACACCATTGCTGGTCCGTGTGTCCCAAATTCTCATATAATGCATAATTAATCTGGCGATTTTACTTTTAAGGTCGTGCGTTAATCCAGCTTCACGTAAATATTGATGTTGCAAATCCCAAGCATAACGAATTGGGGAGTGAACATATGAAATATGAACTTGGTTAGGACCCGTAAGAACGCCTTTAGCTACACAATGAGAACTCGAAATTACTACATCATAGGCGGATACATCCATTTGTTCTATCGCAATAGGCATAAATGGTAAATAATTTCTATATTTTTTTCTTGCTCTGGGCATATTTTGAATAAAAGTCGTAGTAACCTTTTTTCCTTGGATAAAATTGCGCTGATTTTCTGGTAAAAAATCTACAACTGCAAACAAATCTGCCTCTGGGAAGATATTCAAAATCTGCTCAAGCACTTTTTCTGCCCCAGCATATGTTACTAGCCAATCGCATACAACAGCTATTTTCATTTAACTTTTTCTCCCATATTTATCTTCAAATCGTACAATATCATCTTCTCCTAGGTATTTACCTATTTGAACTTCGATAATATAAAGTGGTATTTTTCCGGGATTCCCCAATCGATGTCGAGTTCCGATAGGAATAAATGTACTTTCATTTTCCCTGAAAATAATTGTTTTATCATCTAATGTTAACTGTCCTGTTCCACTAATAACAGTCCAATGTTCACTACGATGATAATGCATTTGCAAGCTTAAGCTTTGGCCTGGGTTTACACAGATTTTTTTTACTTTATAGCCTTCGCCTTCCGATAAAATGGTGTAACTCCCCCACGGCCGATACATAGTCACGTTTTCAGCAACTTCTATTCTTTTTTTCTTTTTTAATTCGTTTACTATATCTTTTACCCTTTGAGATTTACCTTTTTGCGCAACAAGCAATACATCAGGCGTATCTACAATAGTAAGATTTTGCAAATCAATCCCAGTTATTAATCTATTGCTGCCTAAAATCATTGTATTTTTGCAATCATGAGTAATAATATCTCCTTTAATGACATTTCCCTCTTCATCTTGAAGCATATCTGAAATTGCATCAAAGCTACCAATATCATTCCAATAAATATCTCTCATAGGCACCACAACAATATGGTCAGATTTTTCAGCAACAGCGTAATCTATGGATATATCTGGCAACGAAGAAAATTTTTTTATCATATTGTCATATCCACATTCTACAACTTTCATTATATCTGGGGCATGTTGATTCAATTCATTTTCGATAGTGCCAATTGAAAACATAAACATACCACTATTCCAATAATAATTCCCTTTTTTTACATAAGATTCTGCTGTTTCCAGATTCGGTTTTTCGGTAAATTTAATGACTTTATAGGCATTTTCTACAGAATCTGTACTTGCTTCTATATATCCATACCCCGTTTCCGGACGGGTAGGCGTAATGCCCAAGGTCACTATATTTCCATTTACAGCTGCGGATTCAGCAGATACAATCAGTTGAATAAATTCTTTTACTGGACGGATAATATGATCTGAAGGGCCTACAAAAATAAGTTCATCATCATTACAAGATAATTTATTTTTACAATAAGTTACAGCCAAGGAAATAGCCGGTGCCGTATTTCTACCAACTGGTTCGGTAATAACATGAATATCTTCTACTTGTAGTTCTTGTAATTCTGCTTTAACGTGATATATATACTTGTCATTTGTCACTATAACAATATCTTCTGGCTGCACCAGATGTAAATATCTATCGATTGTTTGTGCTAATAAAGACTTATCGCCGTTTATTTTTAAGAACTGCTTAGGGTAACAAGTTCGTGACAAAGGGAATAAACGGCTGCCTCCGCCACCTGCTAATATAACTACTTTCATAATGATTGCTCCTATACTCTTATAATGAAAAACACGTTTCAAATTTTTCTTTATATTGCTTCATACGCTTTTGTGCCTTTGCTTCGTTTTCAGATTTGATAGACCAATATACTTTAATTTTAGGTTCTGTACCAGATGGTCGTACAGCTATCCATGAATCGTCTTGTAAAATATATTTTAGCATATTTGCTTTTGGCAAATCATCAATAGCTTCATTAAAATTAAGGATTTCTTTAATCCCATCAAATATCAGGTCATGTTTTTTTCGCAATGCATGCATAATTTCGCTAATTTTTTCATGGCCTTCTTTACCTTTCAATGTATACGAAGATAATGAATCGTAGTAATATCCATATTTTTTATACAATGATGTCAAAATATCTATCAATGTCATTCCTTGGTTTTTATAATAAGATGCCATTTCACAAATCAATAATGCAGCTACGACAGCATCTTTATCTTGAGCATGTATACCAACAAGGTACCCATAACTTTCTTCATAGCCCATGACAAAATTATGTTTTACATCATCAGCAAATCTCGTAATTTTATCGCCAATATATTTAAAGCCTGTAAGTGTTTCAATAACTTGAACACCTTGATCTTCAGCTATCACTGCACCTAAGTCCCCAGTGACAACAGTCTTTACAATAGTAGATGCAGGTGTCAGCAAATCTTTTCTCATACACAGAATAAACTTAACAAGTAATGCACCAATCTGATTTCCAGTCAGCAACTTATATGAATCTCCATCTTTTATACCCACCCCTATACGGTCACTATCTGGATCTGTGCCAATAATAATATCAGCGTTAATAGATTCAGCTAATTCAATTCCCAGTTGAAGAGCACTGTGTTCTTCTGGATTGGGAGATTTTACTGTACTAAAATTGCCATCTGGCAGCTCTTGTTCTTTGACAACATGAACGTCAGTAAAACCAGCTTTAGCTAATATTTTTCGGACTGGCTTATTACCTGCACCGTGAAGCGGAGTATATACAATTCGTAATGGAGTAACGTTACCTTGCAAGATAGATTGCGTATATACTGCGTCAACAAATTGATTTACAACTTCATCACCAATATATGTTAATTTAGAAGAATCTCCCTCTGCCGGGATTGATGCAATATCTATAATAGAATTTATATACTGAATCAAAACATTAGCGATGGAGGGCACAATTTGTGTGCCATGTTCGTCATACACTTTGTACCCATTATATTCTTTAGGATTATGACTAGCCGTAATGACAATTCCAGCTACTGCATGTAAATATTTTACTGAAAACGATAATACCGGAGTAGGTTCTAATTCTTTAAAAATTTTTACCGGAATTCCTGCAGACGTAAGGACATTAGCAGCTTCTAGTGCAAAACTATCTGAATTATTACGAGAATCATGCGCAATGACAACACCACGTCGAATATCATTTTCTCTATTTGCAAGCAAATAATCTGCAAGCCCCTTTGTCGCTTTTCGAATAATATATTTATTCATACGATTGGAACCAGCACCCATGATACCACGTAAGCCACCTGTTCCAAACTCTAAATCACGATAAAATCGATCTTCTATTTCCTTTTCATCCGAAATCGATAATAATTCACTTTTAGTTTCATCATCTACCCAAGATAACCAATTTGTATATTTGTCTTTATAATTCAAAAATCATTTCCCCTTTCTAGACCTATAGAAATTAATCATGCATTTTTATTTTTTTCTTGGTGTTAATATCTTTAACAATATTTTTAATTTCATCAATCCAAAAATTACTTGTACCTTGACGTTCTTTATTAACCAAAATAACGTGAATACTACTGTTGGAAGTTAATTTCTTAACAAGATTTCTAGCCACTTGAATTTCATCTTGATTATTATTTTGGGTTACAACAATTAACAGCCTATCGTTATTAATTAACTCTCGAATAATGCCTTTAAAGACAATGTGAAAGCCTTCAATGTATTTGTCATATTTAGGGAACTCAGCGGGTATGCCTCTTTTAGGGCGTTGAATGATTGTGGCAATTCGCCCAGGATGTTTTTGCGTAGGAACACGTATTGTACGCAACTAGAAGGATAAAAATAGCTGGTCCAATAACATAAAAACTGAACCAGGAAATATATAAAGTCGAATCGGTTATTAATACATTACGTAATGAATGCGTATTCAGCCAACAAAACTGCCATATCATCAATAACCATTATACCAAAGGCAATACGACGGTACTGTATTTATTTGATGGAAATTGATATTTTGCAACTTCATTCAAGCCTTAAGTACGCTTTATTCTATCACAAATCCCCGTCTTTGTCAGTATTATCAACGGTATGCCCGCAGAGAAAGAGTTTGCCAATCAACGACGGATGTGTGACGAGCGCCCTGCGGGCAAGGTGGTCAGTGTTCAGTGAAAAAGTTCTGAGTTTACAGTTTTCATTTTCGAGCTGCCGGGCTAGCAAGTTGTCAAGCTGCGACGTACGGCCCTCGGTCTCTGCTTTGCTGGCGTCTAGCGGCTGACTGCTTCCACCTGCGTTTCTCCGATGATCTTGATTCCTTCTTTTTCCAGGAGTTCAGCGGTGACGCCATTTCCCCGGGTGAGGGTCCGGGTGAATGTGCCGTCGTATATTTTTCCGTGGCCGCAGGAGGGGCTTTTTTCTTTGAGGATGGCGCGTTTACAGCCGTAGAGTTTGGCCAGGCGCAGGGCTTGCCGGGCGCCCTGGTGGTATTGTTGGGTTACATTTTTTCCGTTGCAGGTGACGACCTGCTGGCCCTGGCGTTCTGCCGGGTCGCGGGGTGTGGCCAGACCGCCGGCTTGTTCAGGGCATATGGGGATGAGCAGGATGTCCTGGCGGTTCATGAGTTGTTGTATGGGTTCATAGGTTTTGCTTTGGCCGTCGTAGCGGCAGTTTTGGCCTAAGAGGCAGGCACTGATGAGTATTTTTTCCATTTTGTCTCCTTTGTCTTGATGGGTTGATTTTTATTTTATATATCAGAATTTGATTTTATATTACAGAATTATAATTTTCGGTTAATCATAAATTATTTTAGCGATTAACGCTTATATTTACGGCATATATCCGGGTTTTCCGATGAGGGAATTCTTCGTTTTTGTCGTAAAAGTTTTATTAAAATTCGATTAATTTTCGCATAGTGAAATTGCAAAAGCAAATTTCAAATACTATAATGTACTGGTAATTACGTTAGGGATTGCCATGGTGCAGTCCTGAAGGGAGTCTTGTGTACGATGAGAGAACGAAAAATAAAGAATACTGCTGATTTATTAGTCGAATGTCTGGAAGAAGAAGGCGTGCATTATATTTTCGGGATTCCTGGTGAAGAAAACCTGGCTATCATGGAAGCTTTGAAAAATTCAAAAATAGAATTCATTACGGTCCGTCATGAACAGGGAGCAGCGTTCATGGCTGATGTTTTCGGCCGTCTGACCGGCAAGTCCTGGGATTCGAACAGCTTCACGGCTTTTTCCGTGTAGTGCTGGCCTTCGTAATAGCCTACGGTTCTGCCGCCAGGCGTTTTCTTGACATGTCCGTTGTTCAACAGGTGATGGACCGGGTGCTTGTTCGTCAGCTCATAAGTCAGTTCCGAACCGTTATAGCCTTTTACCTTGTGCTTCCATCCCTTCTTCAACTTGCCCGTACTGCCTTCCGGGGTCTGGTTTACACATTCCTTCTTGAGCTTGTTGCCAATCGTGACCAGACCCTTTTCAGCGGTCCCAGGAAATTCCTCGATGGCGGAGAGCAGTTTGCCGGACAATTCATCTATTCCCCTGACATCCAGGTCACCCCTGCTCATTGTCCTGCCCCCTGATTTCTTCCGTACAGTACAATTCCAGAGATTCATGGCGCATGTACGGATCTACAATCGTATCGATGTCATACAGATGATTCTGATACTTCACCTTCATGTCATGAGTGATACCCGGGCGCCAGCGGATAGTGATCTTGCTGTACTCCGTATCCACCTTGCGCTCCATCTCGTAGAACACTTTGCCCCTGGCGGGCTCAATGGATGCCCAGCATCGATACACCACGACATCAGTCTGGGTGTCGAAACCGTATTCATCCGTTACCGTCTGCTTCCCCAGAATCTCAATTCGTTTGTTCAAAAGCCCGGTTTTCATAGGCATCCCCTTTCAAAAGCGGCTGCGCCGCACACCGAACAACAGCCACCGCAGCCGCTTCAGCAGGCCGGAATAATCGGCTTCTTCCCGATGCTCGTACAAAAAGGCGGCGGCATAGAGGATGGCTTCATGGAACACGACGGGATTCTCTTCGGCATCCGCTTCCTCGCAGCGGGCCAGGTCCAGGCACAAGGCCTGGGCCGTTTCCAGGGAAGACAGGATGACGTCATCATTGGACGTATCATCCTCATCAATCCGCAGATACTCCCTGGCTTCTTCCAGGCTGACCAGCATGACTTATCCCTTCGCCTTCATCTCCAGGGCCTTGACCGCTTCCTTCAGCATCAGCATGCCATCGACGCGCTGGCTGGCGAGGAAGCCGATCTGGCCGTTGGCGGCATACAGTTCATTGAGCCGCTTGAAGGAGCGGTATTCCCGGTCGGCAATCCAGTAGTAGCTGAAATCGCCGAAGAGCATGGGACGGTTGCCGACCGCCAGTTCCGGGGCAAAGGAGGTGCAGTAGCAGGGACGGTTCAGGATGGTATCCGGCGTCCCGGCCGTGACAGACGGCTGCCAGATGTAGTTGCCATTGTTGTCTTTGATTTTGCGGAGTGCCTTGATCGTAGCATCGTTCAGGAGCCATACGGCCTTGCGGCGGTACGGGATGCGCAGAGAGTGATACAGGTCGATGACATCATCAAAGGTGATGGATGCGCCATTGGCCGTCACGCCCAGTTCTGCAGACGGGAACACGCCAGTCGGCTTGTTCTTCCCGTCGCCGGTGAGGAAGGCTTCTTCTTCCTTCGTGCCGATACGGCGGGCAAATTCGCTGGCGATATAGCTTTCCAGGTCGAAGACGCTGTCATTCAGCAGTTCTTCCGACACACGGATAGCCGTCCCCAGCTTGTACGCCCCGATGGACTGCTGGCCGAAGGTATCCTGGCTGTCCGGATAGAGGCCGTTCTCTTCCATCCAGGATGCTTCGCCATGTCCCGTCACGACGGGAATCTTGCGGTCGCCGCTGGTATGGATGACCGTCGCCAGGCTGCGAAAGAAGTTCTCTTCCTGGAGCTTGTCGATGAGCTGATGCTCGAATTCATCCGGCACCAGGTAGCCGCCATCGGCATCCGTACCCACGCTCAGGGCGTTCTGTACATCGATGAAGTTTTTATGGCGGATGCTGTCCCAGAAGGCTTTCTGGTAGGCGTTGGACGCACGGCCTTTCTTTTTCGTGGCCTGGTTCCCGGCACCGGGCTGTTCCATGATGGGAGAAGATGTCGGCTGGGCCAGCTGGGCATCGAGCTGCTGCTGGCGTTCCATGCGGTCGATTTCCTTGCCCAGGTTCACTACATCCGCTTCCATCTTGTCGTACCGGGCCGCATCTTCAGCGGAAACCATACCGTTGTCATCGCGCACCGTATCCAGGAAATTCTTGGCGGATTCCCAGAGGTTCTTTCTCTTTTCACGCAGTGCTAAAATCGTATCCATAGTAATTGTCCTCCTGTCAATGAATGAGCAGTGCCAGCCGTTTTTCCAAATCAGCGGCTGGTACTTTCTGTAATGGTTTCTTCGGTTTTATTTTCTGTACAAAGGAATTCGTCACCGTAACCGGGCTGTACAGCATGGCTTCCGGCTGTTCCTCTCCTTCTTTCTGGTCAAAAAGGATTTCATCGGCAAAGCCCAGTTCCACGGCCTTGCGGGCATTGAGCCAGGTCTCGTCATCCATCATGTGCGAAATCTTCGTGCGGGCCAGGCCGCTCTTGATTTCATAGGCATTGATGATGCTCTCCTTGACTTCGCTCAGCATGCCGATGGTCTTTTCCATCTCGGCTTTGTCCCCATAAGCCAGGGTCGCCGGATTGTGGATCATCAGGATGGCCACCGGCGACATGCAGACCTTCGTCCCGGCCATGGCGATGACGGAGGCCGCTGAAGCCGCCAGGCCGTCAATCTTGACGGTGACGTCCCCGGGATAATCCATGAGCATGTTATAAATCTGGGCAGCGGCAAAACAGTCCCCGCCCGGGCTGTTGATCCAGAGGGTGATGTCTCCGCTGCCCGCATCCAGTTCTTCCTTAAACGCCTTCGGGGTCACTTCATCGCCCCACCAGGTCTCGTCCGAAATCTGGCCGTCCAGGTACAGCGTCCGTTCACTGCCGAAGGCATCGGGGACCGCATTGGTCACCCACTTCCAAAATTTATGTTTCATTCGTTTCTCCCTTCTGGGCAAAGGCCCCGGCATCCTTGAGCTTTGTCATGCTGCCATTCACCAGGTACAGATTGCCGCCTTCCTCATCGGGTACGGGATTCATGTCTTCCATCTCCCGGATATCGTTGGCGGACAGCCAGCCGTTCTGCCGGCCGATGCTGTACCCGGTCATGCGGCTCTCGTAATCGCCGCGCATGAGGCCGTTCACGTTGAACTTCAGGAAATACTGCTTCTTCTCTTCCGGCAGGAACAGGGCTTTCTGCATGGCCTGCTCCCAGCGGATGACCCATGGGTCCAGAGTGTATTTCACAAATTCCATGGACTGCTGCTCAATATTATTGAAGGAACTTTTCTCCAGGTCGCCGATCATGTGCGGCGGGATGCGGTAAAGCCGGGCAATCTCATCGAGCTGGAACTTCCGCGTCTCCAGGAACTGTGCTTCTTCCGGCGGGATGCCGATTTGCTGGTACTTCATGTAGAGTAGGCAAGTGCCGCCGTGCATTGTTTCCAATGTCGGTTTGCACAAGCC
>NZ_JAQDBC010000049.1:0-13160 GCF_027681725.1 Caecibacter sp. AF58-12pH5A
TATGCAGCAATACGATGTTGCTTATTGAATCGATTTACACAAAACTCTTGACACACCCCTTTTTTGTCGGCATTTTCAGACAAATTGGTGAATAATTAAAATAGTCATTCGATGTGTTTCTCTCAGAGCGGAAGCTCTATGCATATCGAGGATATACGAGTAGTAGTCGCTATTGATGCAATCCGTTGGACTGGGCACGTAGCTCAAAGATTGATAAAACGCAATATCTCTCCCGACGAAGTATTAGAAACGTCACACTTCCTTCCTTTTTGTATCGATTTTCTTCACAAGAAAGCATAACTGCTAATTGGCTTCATACACGCGTACGCGCAAGGTGAGGCCCCGTTCCTTACAGAGTTTGCGGCATTTCTTGATTTCTTCCTGGTCTTCTACCTGGTCGACGACGGTCATGACTACATTCGGTACGTACTGCTTGCAATGCTCTGCAAAGGCCAGCATGGCATCGAAGGATTTAAGGCCGAATTTACTGCGCGTCAAATCGAGGTAGCGCTGGGCGTTAGACGCGTTGAGACTGATGGAAACTGTATCGAGAATGGCCCCGTGGAAATCGGCTGCCGTATCGCGGCCGTATTCCAAATCTGACAGGCCGTTCGTATTGACCCGCGTCTTGACGTTCGGGAAATTACGGCGCACGTAGCGCAAGAGTGTAACGAGATCCGTCAGGCGCATAGTCGGTTCGCCAAAGCCACAGAAGACGACTTCGTTAATGTACTGCCACGGCTGGTCGTTCAGTTCCTGAATGACCTCTTCTACAGTCGGTTCTTCTTTGAGCCACAGTTCCTTATCCTCTGCCGTTTCCTTCAGGTTGCGCAGACAGAAGGTACAGGCACAGGTACAGCGATTTGTGAGGTTGACGTAGAGGGCGCGTTTGCCTTTCGGTTGTTTGGCCAGGCTTTCTGCTATCGTAATATAATGTCCTTTGTCATACGTATAGGTAATCATGTGTACTTCCTCCTATTTGAGTTCTGTTAAAAATTCTTCAAAAGCCAGGCCGTAATTGGTAGGCAGGCCCAGGCTTTCTGTATATTCTAGCGTGCGGTGAATAAATGTAACGGCCTTATGGACTGCATCGTAAAGGCTTTCGCCACGCACAAGGCTGGCTGCGACGATGGCCGCAAAGACATCACCTGTACCGGACCGGTCATGGCCTACTTTAGGGCTGGCCAGGTACTGCGGATGCCGGCCCCGTTCGTACAGGTAATTGCCTACTTCCTGATTTCGGGAAAGACCCGTTATGACGACCTGCCGCGGTCCTAAGGCGGCTAAGTCGGCGGCAATGTGTTCCAGCATTTCCGCATCAGCCTGACCGCCGGCCGGATAAGGAATGCGCAAGAGCTGGCACGCTTCGGTCAAATTGGGTGTAATGACATCGGCATGTTCCAGGAGCTGACACATATCGCGGCAGAGCTCATCTGTATACGAGGCATACAAACGGCCATAATCCCCCATGACGGGATCGACAATGACCAGTGTGCCAGGCTTTTTAAACAACTTGATGCACTGGCTGATCAACCCGATTTGTGCCGGCGAGCTGAGAAAGCCCGTCAGGATACCGTCGAACGCAAGGCCTGTACGAGCCCAGCTGTCCATGTAATCTTTCATGTAGGGTGTGAAATCATGCAAATAATAGTTGGGAAAGCCTGTATGGACCGACAGGATAGCCGTCGGTAGCGGACAGGCCTGTACCTTGAGGGCCGAAATGAGGGGCAGCTCTACAGCTGTCGAACAGCGGCCAAATCCCGTTATGTCATTGAAAATAGCAATTCGTTTTTGTCTGCTCATTATATTATGCCTCTATTCTTTGGCCCCGTCTAGAGGACGTGCCATTTTTTCCCTGCCATGACGGCAACTACCGCCACGAGTGTATTGACGAGTCCTTCCAGGATCAGTCCCGGCAAGGAAGCAATGCCGACGGCAACACTGCCGTAAAGGAGAGCCCCACAGGCACCGTAGGCGGCGACCATCCACAGAGAGGACGCGAGAAAGGCCAACGTGCTTTGCCAAAGGGGTACGCGCCTGGCGCCGCCTCGGGAATGGGTCAGCAGCCAAACGACCCAAACCATGACGTACTTGATCAAAAACGTCGGCACAATCCACAAGGGAAAACCGCCGAGGAAATCGGCCAGGCACGAACCGACGGATGCTGCCAGGGCCGCATCACGACGGGCAAATACCAGGGCACCAACGTAAATAACACTATCGCCCAGGTGGACATAGCCCACAGGAATAGGTATTTTGGGTACATACGTCAGGACAAAGACTAACGCTGCCAAAAGGGCGGCCAGGCACAGGCGGCGCGTATGGTTTGCCGTCGCATCCGGGCTGGGACATACTGGAAACACAGGAAATCCTCCTTTCAACATTTCATAGCAAAAAACTATTGCGCGCATCATTTGTCCTCTATTCTATTACATAAAACTGGTATTGTAAATGGGACAGATTGAAGAAAAAACTGTCCTCGTCTACAGGAATACAGCAAAAAAGACAGGTCCGACATTGCTGTCAGATCTGCCTTTTTTTACATTTTCCAGGTCCGGAAGGAGGACAGATTAGTTGGCTGGCTGCCACGTACGGCTGCTCTGGGCCTGTTCTTCTGCTTTTTCCAGTTTTTGTGATTTTACTTCTGCTTCGTATTGTTCCCGTGCAGCGGCTTCAGCATTTTTCAGGTTTTCCTGCAGCTGCGGGTCAATTTTGGTGTTCTTGTCCTTATTCTGAGCTGCCGCTTTCTGGGCATCTTCCAGTGCCTTCTGGGCTGCCTGCTGCTGGGCTTGAAGCGCATCAAGACGCTGCTGGCGTATACCCTGGCGGACGTCGCTTTCGAGGGTAACATCCGGCTGGGCGTGGACATCGACATAGACTTCAAAGAGACGATTCCACGGGAAGGTCACGTTGACCGTGCGCGGATCGATACCTAAATAGGTCTGGGCGTAACGCTGGAGCTGTTCTTTCGTACGGCTCTGTAATTCCCGCATGATTGTCGGATAGTAGCGCTGTTCCTGATTAGCTTCGATTTTCTGCTGCATGCGGTATATGTATTCGCGCACGTTGGCCTGGTAAGCCCAGTTATCGAGATACTGCGTCGTCAGCATGCGGGCATGAGCTTCAGGCGTCATATAGCGCGCCAAAATACCCTGGGAAATACCGTAACCGACGGAGTTGCTCGCCGTATTCCAGCCGTTATAAGCAGCCAGGCGGTACATCATCTGGTCCTGGTACAGACCGTAGATGAGGGTATTGTCCGAACCGTTAGAAAAGGCCATGTCGACGAGGCTGACAGGAATGCCCAAATTGACGGCCTTTTCAATCTGTGTCAAAAAGGCCTTCGTCGAATCAAGCATAATCGGGAAGTTTTCGAAATTGCCCGATTCCGTCGTCGATGTCGTAAGCGGCGTATTCACAGCCAGGAGCAAATCCGGTTTCCCCTGATCCGTAATGGTACCGCCAATGGCTTCGACGTGTTCCTTAATGGTCTTGCCAATGGCCTGGCCATCGTAGCGGGGTACGGTCTTTTCGCCACCGCCTAAGGGATAAATGACCGTCACTTTGGGGTGGTAATTATTGAAATCATTGTTGGCCCGCGTAATGAGGAGCAGGCCCAGCTGATCCGCGCCTGGGAAGGAACCGAAATGTTCCTTAGGAATATCGGCAGCCTGCATTTCCAAATACTTTGATTCCAGGGACGACTGGGTCCGCGTCGAATTGTCATCGTGACCCAGGCAATAATAGGAAAAGACGCCGTTCCGGGCATCTTCGATGAGCCGGTAATTAATAGTCATGTTTTTGCGGCGCCGGCTAAACCAATCCTGCAGGTATTCCTGTGGCACGCGGCGCATAATGCTGAACCAATCATTTCGTTCCTGAGGCGTCAGGCCGCTTTCATCCATCTTCGCCTGCAGAGACGCGAGCTGGTAAATATCACTACCGATTTGCAGATAGTAATCCGGTTCGACGCCCTTGCCACCGGCCCAGGGACTGCGCATGACCGTGCTGAAGACATAAATGGGCACGTGGCCGTATTTGCCGTGCAAGGCTTCCACCTTTGCCAGACGGCTTTCCAACGTTTCGAGACTCAAATTGTGCTTACGCGAATCGACGAGACCGCCGTATACGAGCGAATCAATAGAAAGGACCATGGCATCAGCATGGCCGGCATTCTGTTCTACCCACTCCATGAGCTGCGTCGGCGAACCCTGGAAATTCGAGCCCGACAAATACCGCGACGGCGGCGTAATCACCGTATAGCCTGCGTCCTCGGCTGTACTCACTGTATAAGCAAAATCAACAGGACGATTATCCTGTGGTACATACAAAATCGTTTTTGCCAGAGCCGCCTGGCCTGTGCACATGAGCACAGCAATGACAGCAGCCCCCAAGGCCTTACGAAAGAAACTCACATCAATCAATCCCCCCTATATAAAATCATCATTTCATTATACCAAAGGCAATGGCTTGACGCAAACAGAAGGACTGATACGCCTTTCATATGGAAGGCTCTGCGCCCAAGTTATTGCTAATAACAACAGGCGGTCAATGGATAAAACATAAAAGTGAAATTAATTGTATCAATTCCGGATACAGAATAGCCCGTCTTACGAAAATTCTGATATTTCCTTTTATCGCATGGGATTTTGGACCCTTAGGAGCTTGCATAATTGCGGAAATTCTGGTGGGAATGCACTGTAACCACATTTTTTAACGGTTCTGTGCCTTTGGCTGTAGTTGATTTCTAAATACCAGGAAACACCTTCCAGTACATCGTTTTCATAGACCGGGTACCAACCGCCAATATGCAGGCAGGCTAATTTCTGTAAAAAAGTCTGCTTTGACACGGGAAATTTCTTTTTAATAGGCAACTCATAGGGAATTATTTCTGTATGTAAAGGAGAATCGCTTTGTTCCCAGCATATATGCTCGCTTTCTAGATTATATATAAAGACATCATACGCCCAATGTACGTTTTCCGGGTAACGAAACTTCCCTATCTGCAGGACAATACGAGTGATAAAAGGATTTCGTGTATTAAAAGCCGCCGCCTTTTTTTCCCGGTTAAGTGGAATATAACGGCCACCAGCAGCCACTAAGGCCGACGTTGCCTGTTCCAGGTATTGCTCTAATATCTCCTTTTCTTCCATATCTTCCTGATGTTCAAGTCCATAGGCGGACTGACTGCAAGTACGCCATTCCTGACGCGCTGCTATACGTGAGAGCTCCCGTTCCAGCCCACCGATGATGGCCCGGATTTCCTGCCTGTTTTTTCCTGCAAAATCCGTTTCTTTAAATTTCTCACGTTCTATCATATTCTCACGATTCCTTTCGCTCCACTGCACTTTCTATTCCAGTATGCTATTATTTTACCATAGATTATTTCGTTATCCACTACAATGGAGCAGACACATGGCATTTTGAAAAGCAATATATGAAAAACAGCCCCTTCCCAAAACCAGGAAAGAGGCTGCCGTTTTTTATCCTTACTTTTTCAAGAAATCTTCCCGAATGGGGCTGAAAATATCGACGACAATGGATGGTGTGTCTTCTGTATTGACGACGGCGTGAGGTACGTTAGACGGAACCCAGGCTACACCACCAGCTGTAAGGTGTTCTGTCTTGTCGCCTATGGTGACATCACAGGCGCCAGCTAAGACGTGCAGGAGTTGTTCATGCGGATGGGCATGGCTGGGAATTCCTGCGTGAGGATGGAGATTGTTGCGGACAAGCATAATTTTTTCGCCATAAAATAATTTTCGTTCTGCCGAGCCTAAGGCTTCTTCCGGCAGGTCTTGCCAATTGGCAAAATGTTCCATAATGTTACCCCCTCAAATTCCGGCTGGACCGGAAATAGTATGTATATCGCACGCCCCTTAGGGCTGATGCACATGGTTAGACGCGGCTTTTCTGACGGCGCCGGTAATGTTTGACCCGTGGCAGGTTCCAGTGACAGCGGATGGCCAAGAGACGGATGCCAACGGTAACGATAAAGCAGCTAATAGCTGAAACTTCAATGGATACATCCCAAAGAACATAGCTAGCATATAAAACGAGGGCACCGATAAGGGACGCGGTGGCGTAAATATCCTGCATGAACGTCGCAGGAATACGGCCAGCCAGGACGTCGCGGATAATACCGCCACCGACGGCTGTAATGAGGCCGAGGAAGATACACAGTACCCAGTACTGGGGATAGACGTAGCAGCCCAAAAGGGTGCCTGTAATGGTAAAGGAGCCTAGGCCGATGGCGTCGCAGATCAGGTAAATAGTCACAGATACGCGCATGAGACGATGGCGCAGGTGGGTATTGATATAGCGCAAGAAAACAATGAGTATGGCCATGGTGAGTATGATGAGCCAAAAGTACATGCTGTTTTTGAAAAAGGTCGGCGGCATGTGTCCCAAAATGAGATCGCGGACAATACCACCGCCAACGGCCGTCGCCGCGGCGAGAACGAAAATGCCAAAGACGTCCATGCGGCGGGAAATGGCTACGAGTGAGCCCGAAAGGGCGAAGGCCAGGGTTCCGAGAATATCGAAAACCTGCCACCAAATAGATTGCATAATTTCACACCGTCCTGTACAATAGTAGAACACTCCTGGCATTACGGTATCACGAAATGCTAGAACAAGCAAGATTAATTTTACAAATTAGGTGAACTGTTGTGACTAAAGATGAATTTTACATGGGCAAAGCCCTGGAAGAAGCACGTACGGCCTACGCGGTGGGAGAAATCCCTATCGGTGCCGTCATTATTTATGAAAAAAAAGCCATAGCCCGGGCGTATAACCTGCGCGAAAGCCTGCCCTGCGCCACGGCTCATGCAGAGCTTCTGGCCATCGAAAAGGCCTGCCGTGCCTTAGGCCGCTGGCGTCTCACAGGCTGTACGCTCTACGTGACGGTCGAACCGTGCCCCATGTGTGCCGGCGCCATCATCAACAGCCGCCTGGACCGCGTAGTCTACGGCTGTGACGACCCCAAGGCCGGTGCGGCGCGGTCGCTCTTTCATCTGCTCGACAACCCGGCTCTCAACCACCAGGTTGAAATCACGGCCGGTGTGCGGGAAGACGAATGTGCCCAGCTCATGAAGGATTTCTTCCGCGCCCGGCGGCAAAAGGCAAAGGAAACGCCAAAAACAGAATAACACGCAAACATACAAAAAGAAGCGGTCCCAGAAAATTTCCTGGGACCGCTTCTTTTTGTACTCTGTATGCTTATGTGGTGCGTGATGTTTTCACAGTATCCGTGTAAACGATTTGCTTCTTCCCCTGCTTAGGCGTCGAGGTTCTTCGTCAGGAGCTGGTTGACAACGCCCGGGTTGGCGCGGCCTTTGGTCTGTTTCATGATCTGGCCGACGAGGAAGCCAATGGCTTTCTTCTTCCCTGCTTTGTAGTCTGCTACAGACTGCGGGTTAGCAGCGATGACCGATTTGACAATGTCTTCCAGAGCGCCTGTATCGGTGATCTGAACGAGACCCTGTTCTTTGACGACGTCGGCTGCGCTCTTACCGCTAGTCCACATTTCCGGCAGGACTTTCTTGGCGATCTTACCGGAAATGGTGCCCTTGGCGATGAGCTGCAGGAGTTCTGCTAACCCTTCCGGTTTGACCGGTGCCTGGTCGGCAGAGAGGCCGGCTTCGTTCAGCTGTTTGGCGAATTCGCCGAGCATCCAGTTCGAGGCCGTCTTGGCGTCTACACCGGTTGCGACGACAGCTTCGAAGTAGTCAGCCGTCTGTTTTTCCTGTGTCAGGAGGCGGGCATCGTAGGCCGGCAGTTCCAGTTCCGTTTCAAAGCGCTTGCAACGGGCGTCCGGCATTTCCGGCAGTTCCTTGCGGACTTCTTCAATGTATTCCGGTGTGACTTCGATGGGTACGAGGTCCGGTTCGGGGAAATAACGGTAGTCTGCGTCGCCTTCTTTGACACGCTGCAGGACCGTGACGCCCTTGGCTTCATCCCAGCCGCGCGTAGCCTGCTGGATGGTACCGCCGTCTTCGAGAATCTGGGCCTGACGGACGGCTTCGTATTCGATACCCTTCTGGACACCGCTGAAGGAGTTGATGTTTTTGATTTCTGTCTTCGTGCCCAGCTTGTCACTGCCTACGGGGCGGACGGAAATGTTGGCATCGCAGCGCATACTGCCTTCTTCCATGCGGCAGTCGGAAACGCCGAGGTACTGCATGATGGAACGCAGTTTTTCCAGGTATGCCCGGGCTTCTTCACCACTACGCAGGTCCGGTTCACCGACGATTTCGAGAAGCGGTACACCGGTACGGTTGTAGTCGACGAAGGAGTTATCCGACGTATCGATAGAAGCACCGCTGTGGACGAGCTTGCCTGCGTCTTCTTCCATGTGGATACGGGTCAGGCGGATCCGCCGTGTTTCACCGCCTACTTCGATGTCGACGTAGCCGTTGAGGCAGATAGGCAGATCATACTGGGACGTCTGGAAATTCTTCGGCAAATCCGGATAGTAGTAGTTCTTGCGGTCGAATTTGCTGTACGGCAAAATGTCGCAATGCAGGGCCAGGCCGGCTTTGATGGCAAAGTGCAGTACTTCTTTATTGAGGACAGGCATGCTGCCAGGCAAGCCGAGGCAAACCGGGCAAACGTGCGTGTTCGGTTCAGCGCCGAATTCTGTGGAGCAGCCGCAGAAAATTTTTGTTTTTGTTTTCAGTTCGACATGGACTTCCAAGCCGATTACGGATTCATATTTCATCTTAGAGTTCTACCTCCCCCATTGGCAGCGGTTTGCGCAAGTCTGTACGGTTTTGTTCGAACGTGTAGGCTACGCGGAGCAGCGTTTCTTCACCGAGAGCTGCGCCGATGAGCTGCATGCCGATGGGCATGCCGTCCTTGTAGCCGCAGGGAATGCTGATGCCCGGCAGACCGGCCAGGTTGAGGCTGACCGTGCAAACGTCGCCTAAGTACATGGCCAGGGGATCATTGTCGTGCTGGCCAATGCGGAAGGCTGTATCCGGTGCCGTCGGCGTGAGCAAGACGTCGCACTGGCTGAGGGCCTTGTCGAAGTCCTGTTTGAGGAGGGTCCGTACCTTCATGGCGCGCAGGTAGTACGCGTCATAGTAACCCGAGCTGAGGACGTACGTGCCGAGCATGATACGGCGGCGTACTTCCGGGCCAAAGCCGGCCGTACGGGTCTTACGGTACATGTCGACGATATCCGTGCCATCGACGCGGAAGCCAAAGCCTACGCCGTCGTAACGGGCAAGGTTGGAGCTGGCTTCAGCTGGAGCAATGATATAGTACGCAGCCAGGCCGTATTTCATGTGCGGCAGCTTGACCGGTACGATTTCGGCACCGAGCTTGCGGTACGTTTCGATGGCTTCTTCCAGAGCCTTGCGGCACGTATCATCCAGACCCTCGACAAAAAATTCTTCAGGAATGCCGATCTTGAGACCTTTGACATCATTTACCAGGGCTTTCGTATAGTCTTTCTTTTCCATGGGAATGGAGGTAGAATCCTTCTTGTCGTGGCCGGCAATGGCGTTGAGGACGATGGCGCAGTCCGTGACATCTGTCGTGAAGGGACCGATCTGATCGAGGGACGAGCCGTAGGCGACGAGGCCATAGCGGGATACGAGGCCATACGTCGGTTTCAGGCCGACGACGCCGCAGTAGGCTGCAGGCTGACGGATAGAGCCGCCTGTATCGGAGCCGAGAGCCCAAACAGCAGACCCGGCAGCGACAGCAGCAGCCGAACCGCCCGACGAACCGCCCGGTACGCAATCAAGGTTCCACGGGTTGTGTGTAATCTGGTAAGCCGAATTTTCTGTGGAGCTGCCCATAGCAAATTCGTCCATATTCGTCTTGCCCAGGCTGATATAGTCCAGGGCGTTCAGTTTTTCAATGACCGTTGCGTTGTACGGCGCTTTGAAGTGTTCCAGCATTTTCGAGCCGCACGTCGTGTTCTGGCCGGCTACGCAAATGACGTCTTTAATGGCGCCGGGGATGCCGGCCATGGCAGCGATATCTTCGCCAGCAGCGATTTTCTTATCGACTACAGCAGCGGCTGCCAGGGCGTTTTCGCGGTTGTCCGAAAGGAAGGCCTGAACCTGCGGTTCAACGGCGTCTTTGCGGGCAATGTATTTTTGTGCCAGTTCGACAGCAGAAATTTCGCGGCGGACCAGCTTATCATGCAGGGCATGGATGGTTAATGTTTCCACAATACTCCTCCTTAATCCTGAATTACTTTTGGTACTTTGAAGTAGCCGTTTTCCGGTTCCGGCGCGTTCTGGAGTGCCTTTTCATTTGGCAGCGACGGCTGCGGCACATCATCGCGCATGACATTATGCAAAGGAATGGCATGTACAGTAGGCTGTACATCTGTAATATCGACCTGGTTCAAGAGGTCCATATAGGCCAGAATGTCGTTCAGCTGTTTTCCCACCGTTTCGATCTGATCGTCTTCTACGTTCAGACGGGAAAGCAGTGCGATTTTCTTGATTTCTTCAGCACTGATTTTCATAGGAATCTCCTTCTCGTAAGTAGTCTATAACAATGGTATATTATACCCCATATTGCGGCAGTTGTCATCCGTAGCGGGCTTCAAGGTTTGTCAAACAGGTACTCTTCCCGTTCGACAACCTGGCCGTTTTGGATATACACGCGCGGTACGCGGCGGTTGATATTGCACATGATTTCGTAATTGATCGTGCCAGCCTTGTCGGCCAGTTCCTCAATGGGAATGAACTGGTCCCCTTGGCGGCCAAAGAGAACGACCTCGTCGCCGGCGCGGACGTTTACTTCGCCAGTCACGTCGATCATGCACTGGTCCATACAGATCGTGCCGACCTGAGGCACGCGATGGCCGTGGAACAAGACGTCTACCTTACCGGACAAGGCGCGCATGTAGCCGTCGGCGTAGCCTACAGGCAGTGTGGCAATTTTGCGGCGCTGGTCGCAGACGAAATGACGGCCGTAGCTGACCGTAGAACCTGCGTCGATGAGCTTGTTGTGGGCTACACAGCAGCGCAGGGACATGACCGGTTCAAAGCCATAGCCGGCGAGGGATACGGCCCGGCTCGGTTCGCAGCCGTATTGGATAATGCCGGGGCGCACCATATCGAGGTGGTATTCCGGCAGCTCCAGCGTCGCCGCGCTGTTACAGCAATGACGCAGGGGAATGCGCACGCCTTCGTCTTCCAGGCGGCTGCAGACCCACATAAAGCGTTCGAACTGTTGCCGCGTAAAGGTTTTGTCCGTTTCGTCGGCTACAGCAAAATGCGTGAAGATACCGTGTACTTCAATGGCCGGCAAGGACGCAATGCGCGTAATTGCAGCAATGCTTTCTTCGTCAGGCAGGAAGCCGATACGGCTCATGCCCGAATCGATAGCCACGTGGACGCGCAGAGTCTGACCCAGGCGTGACGCTTCAGACGAGAAAAACTCTGTATTTTTCAGGTTGAAAACGGCCGGCTCGACGTGATACGACAGGAGCTCTTCTGTCCGCCTGCCGTCGGTATGGCCGAGGATAAAAATATCCGTCTTGATGCCGGCATAGCGGCGCAGTTCGACAGCTTCGTCGAGACTCGATACGGCAAAACAGTCGGCCCCGTTGGCAGCAAAGGTGCGGGCCAGCTCGACAGCACCGTGGCCGTAAGCGTTGGCCTTAACGACAGCCGCAATGCGCACGTGCGGCCCGACATGCTTGCGGATTACCTGCATATTATGCGCAGCCGCATCTAAATCGATTTGTGCCCACAAGGCACGACGCGTAAAGTTTTCCGTTGTCGAATTGACATCCATCAATAATCCCACCTTTATGTAGATAAAGCAGCTGTTCCCTGTAGGGAAGGTGAGCCCATAGGGCTCGGAAGGGGTGCATGTATCATCCCCTATTATACCTTACCGCCATAACGCGGTCTAGGGCCAGCGGCCTAGGCAACGCGGTCGTCGACCATACGGCCACTCTTCCAGGCCCAGAGGACGTACAGGATATATAAGACCATGACGGCCAGGACGATGTAGTAAATAGAGATATAACCCATGTCACCGGCCAGAGTTCCTAAAAGGATGATGCCCAAAAAGGTCCCTAAGTCGAGCATGTTGTAGTACGTCGCACTGGCGTTACTGCGCCGTGCCGGCGGCACGGAATTAAAGAGCCACGTCATGATAGCCGGCATGAGCAGGCCCGAGCCAAGACCGTAAAAGATGGAGGCCGATAAGAGGTAGGCTGACGAATGGGCTGTACAGATCATGACGATACTGATGGCATAGACGATAACACCGGGAAGCATGACAAAAATCGGGCCGCGCCGGTCGTAGAGCTTGCCGCCGAAAATTCGTGACACGAGGACAAAAGCCGTACCAAAGACGAAGAATAAGCCTGCATAGGAAATCCCAGCTTCGGCCGCCATGAGTGGCAAATACGTATTGACCGAAGCGTAGACAAAGCCAAAGATAAAACACGTACTGGCTGGCGTAAAGGTGCCTGCTTCAAAAATGCGGTTGTACAGCGGAATATGCTCTTTTTCCTTACGGACGACAGGCCGTTCGGGCACGTGAGCCAGGCGGAACAAGACGATGGCAATGGCACTGGCCATAGCTGCCAGGGAAAAGAGTACGACAGGACTAAAGGCCGAAAAGACGGCAACGCCAATGGCCGGTGCGGACCCCATGGAAATAGTATTGCCTAAACCGAAATAGCCGACGCCTTCACCGCGGTGCTCCGGCGGAATGACTTCGACAGCCAAGGCGGCAGCAAAGGTCGTACTCAGGCCGAAGCCGAAGCCGTGTAAAATACGGGCCACGAGGAGGCCCTGAAAGAAGGGAAAAAAGCTGTACGCCGCCGTAGCCACGAGGGACGTCGTCAGGCCCAAAAAGAGGCAGCGTTTTTTCCCCAGTCGGTCGACGAGGGCATCCGTAAAGAAGCGGACAATAATAGCAGAAAGAGCAAATATACTGGCAATGAGGCCCAGTTCAAAGCCCGACGAACCGAGAGACGCGGCATACATAGCAATGGTCGGCACGAGCATGTGGAAATTGACGAATAAGAGGCCGTTACCGACGGTGATCAAGATAAAATTACGATTCCAAAGTTTTTCTGTACTCAAATAATTCTCACTCCCTAAATCCCGGAAAAAAAGGGGATGTGACAAAATGAGAAATCATTTTGTCCACATCCTCTTTTTATTTGC